>NZ_JACDCU010000502.1 GCF_013817365.1 Methylibium sp.
GCGGTGGACAGGTCGAGCGCGAAGCCCCGCACGTGCGCGCCGGGTTGGCCGGCCTTGATGCTCTCGACGGCCTCGTCGACGCGCCGCTGCGTGCGGCCGTTGACGATGACCTGCGCGCCTTCGAGAGCCAGGGCGCGGGCCGTGGCGAGACCGATGCCGGCGGTGGAGCCGGTGACGAGGGCGCGCTTGGAGGTGAGGCCGAGGTCCATGGGGGTCCAGAGAAGTGGATGAAGGATCCGCTTTGTAGCCCTGTCGGCGGTCACTCCGGCAGCGCGGTTTCAATGACCGTTGAAGCGAACGGGGTTCAGGTCGCGACGCGCACTGCGGCCCGTCGGCATCACGGCGTTTCGGTAGATGCTGCGCCGCGCATGGCGACGCGCCGCCCCGCTAACCTGTCGCCGACATCGATCGCGAAGGCCAGCAGCGGCGGCAGGAAAACCAGCGTGACCAGCGCCGCGCCGACCAGTCCGGCCAGCACGATGGCCCCCACGCCGCGGTAGAGCTCGCTGCCCTCGCCCGGCAGCAGCACGAGCGGCAGCAGACCGCAGATCGTCGTCAGCGTGGTCATTGCGATGGGCCGCAGCCGCGAGGCCACGGCCTGCTGCACCGCCTCGCTTGCCGGCAGACCCGGGTTCTCGGCGCGCAGCGCGCGCGCCTGATCGACCAGGACGATCGGGTTGTTGACCACCGTGCCGAGCAGGATGGCTACCAGCACGAGATAGACGCGGGTTGTTGTTGCAGCACCGAGGACACCTCGACCGCTCGCCTCCACTGCAAGGCCGCGCGGCCGGCGCTGAGTCACGCTCTTTCGTGGCCCGATAACATCCTCCGCCACGCCGCCCACGCGCCCGCCCCGGCGCACGACACTCATGCGCTATCAGAACCTCGGCAAGAGCCCGCTCAAAGTTTCCACCCTGTGCCTGGGCAGCATGATGTTCGCCGACCAGACCGAACTCGACGAGGCGCGCAGCATCGTCTCGCATGCCGGCGAGCACGGCGTCAACTTCATCGACACGGCCGACGTGTACTCGCGCGGCCGCTCGGAAGCCATGGTCGGCGACCTGCTGCGCGGCAAGCGCAGCGACTGGGTGCTGGCCACCAAGGTCGGCAACAAGATGTCCGACCGGCCGAATGAATCGCACTATTCGCGCACCTGGTTGCAGCGGGCCTGCGAAGCCAGCCTGCAGCGACTGGGCACCGACTTCATCGACATCTATTACCTGCACCGCGACTACAACGGCATGGACCTGCAAGAGCCGCTGCGGGGCATCGACGCGCTGCTGCGGGCGGGCAAGATCCGCTACTGGGGCGTCTCGAACTTTCGCGGCTGGCGCATCGCGGAACTGGCCCATTTGGCGCGCGAGATGAACATGCCCGGCCCGGTCGTGTGCCAGCCGTACTACAACCTGCTCAACCGGCAGCCGGAGGTCGAGGTGCTACCCGCCTGTGTACATCACCGCATCGGCGTGGTGCCCTACAGCCCGATCGCGCGCGGGGTGCTGTCCGGCAAGTACTCGCCCGGAGGCACGCCCGCCGCGGGCACGCGGGCCGGGCGGGGCGACAAGCGAATGATGGAAGCGGAGTTCCGCGAGGAGTCGCTGGTGATTGCGCAGGCCTTGAAGACCTACTGCGAGAAGAAGGGCGTGGCACTGGCTCACTTCGCCACCGCCTGGGTGCTGGCGAACAAGGCGGTCAGCGCAGTGATCGCCGGGCCGCGCACCCTGGCGCAGTGGGCCGATTACTTCCCTGCGCTCGAGTACTCGGTCACCGCCGAGGACGAGGCCTTCGTCGATTCGCTCGTGAGCCCGGGGCATCCGTCCACGCCGGGTTACACCGATCCGCAGTACCCGCTGAACGGCCGCTGACCGCCGGCGGCGGCGAATGCCGGACGAGCTCGATACAGCCGGTACCGAAAACCGGCTTGACATGCGCCCTGCCTTACACTGATGTAAGGAAAACAAGGGAGCAACGATGACCACCGCCACCGTCACGAGCAAGGGCCAAGTCACCATCCCGGTCGATGTCCGTCAGGCGCTCAACGTCGAGGTCGGGGACCGGGTCGAGTTCGTCGAGATCGAGCCCGGCCGCTTCGAGATGATTGCCGCCACGCGCTCGGTTCGAGAGCTGCGGGGCATGTTCGGCAAGCCGGGCAAACGGGTCTCGATCGAGGAAATGAACCAGACCATCGCGGCACGCGGAGCGGCCGCGCGATGATCGGTCTGGACACCAACGTCCTCGTGCGCTACGTCATGCAGGACGATCCGCGGCAATCTCCCAAGGCCACGCGGCTGGTGGAATCGCTGTCGAGCGAATCACCCGGTTTCGTGCCCCAGGTCTCGATCGTGGAGTTCGTGGGGGTGCTGTCCTCGAGCTATGGACTCACGCGCGATCAGGTCGCCTCGGCCCTGGAGTTGCTGCTGCGCAGCAAGGAGCTTGTCGTGGATCGTGCAGATCAGGTGGTGAAGGCGCTGCGCGTCTTCAAAGCCGGTTCCGCAGACTTCGCCGACTGTCTCATCGAGCGCGTCGCGCACGCGGCCGGCTGCAGTGCCACGATGACTTTCGATGTAGGCGCTGCCAAGACCGCCGGGATGAAATTGATTCCGCAGGGCGGCACGGCGCAGGCGGAATGTCAGCCCGGCGTGAATGACCGAACGCGTCGTCGGCCCTGGGCGGCAAACGCCGCTGGCAGGCATTCCAAATGCTCCTGAATGCCTTG
>NZ_JACDCU010000008.1 GCF_013817365.1 Methylibium sp.
TGGTGACCGACGTCGCTTCCATAGCACCTCCAAGTATTACTCGGTAATACTAACACTGACGAAGCTTGAGGCGCCCTTCCCTCTCGTCACTTCTCATCGGGGTTGCGGCGCCAGACAGCAGCCTCGGCACGTCGATCTTGTCGTCTTCGCTCTCTTCGGCCGCCGGCTGGGCCTGGGCGCCAACGCCCTCGGCCTCGTTGAAGAACATGTCCTTCTGGTGCGTGGCGCTTGCCTCGCTCTTGGCATCGAAGAGCTGACGCTTGAATCGGTCGAGCTGCTCCTTGAGCAGGTCGCGTTCGGTGCGCACCACGCGCAGTTCGCCGGCAAGCTCCTCGCTGCGCCGAGCGGCCTGCTCGCCACGCGCAATGGCATCAAGCAGCGCCTGGCGCAGTGCGGCGATCTCGTCGGGGGTAGGCATGCGAACCATCGGCACGCATTCTCATCATCGCGTGTGCCGACGTGGCGCCGATCGTCGCATCAGCCCGTAACAATGCGGACCGCGCGCAACCAACCCATACAGTGGTGTCGCTTCAGGTCACGCGCTCGTACAGCCGCTGGGGATGCCGCTGCACGACGCCGATGTCGATACCCTCCAGCAGCCAATGCAGTTGCTCCACCGTCAACGCCGGTACCGCAGCTTCCAGCGGCCAGATGAAACGATCCTGCTCGAGGCGCTTCAACAGCAACCAGAAGCCGTTGCGGTCCCAGCCCAGGATCTTCACGCGGTTGCGCCGGCGGTTGCTGAAGACGTAGACGCAGGCTGCGAAAGGGTCCAGGCCGAGCGCCTTCTCCACCAGCAGCGCCAGGCCGTTGATGCTCAGCCGCAAGTCGATCGCCTCGCGGTGCAGGTAGACCTTCAGGCCTTCGTCGAGACGGAACACCGCACCCTCCCGAGTGCCTCGATGACGACGCCAGCCTGCTGCACATCGACTTCGCGAAGATCGAAGACCACGCCGTTGGGCAGCCGCGCCTGCAGGTTCATCCGAACAACGTGGCGGCTATCGTCGGTCGCCGGCAGCGGCGGTGTCGTCGGTGTGAGGGCGGCCGTGATCGGCATGGCGATGAACGCCTCGCGTGCAGTGCCGGGGCTCGCCACGACCGCACGCTGGCGTCGCTCGCTGTGCTCGCGCACCCAGCGGCTGAGCTGGTTGGCATTGATCCCGCACTCGCGAGCCAGTCGCGACACCGACGCGCCCGGCCTGCCGCATGCGGCCACCAACTCGGCCTTGGCCGCCTCGTCGTACACACCGCGGCCATCGCTCTTGCGCCCGACCACGAGTCGGCGCGTCAAGTCTTCCAATTCGTCTGACATCACGTTCCCACGCTCACCTACGTGGGAACGTAGGGTGTCAGGCACCCTGGCCGCGATCAAGGACGCGGTTTATGGACCGCTTACTTCTGTCACGCAACACGGGTAGGTCGTTCACCCTGGTCAATATCCGGTCGGCATCACCCTCGCTGGCTGGTCAGTTCTCGGCCGGCGGCAACAGGGCAACGGCATTTACCCCACGATTTACCACACACACAGCATGCGCTCCGCTCGGACGGTCTGCTACCTCCTGAGATCAAGTTCCATTGCGAATCAACAACTTGGGCGACGTTTGGGGTGGCAAGACACCCCCTGGAGCGCTACTCGATGTTCTGCACTTGCTCGCGCATCTGCTCGACTGCCACTTTCATTTCCACCGAGATCTGCGTGAGTTCGAGGGCGGCTGATTTTGAGCCCAGCGTGTTCGCCTCGCGCTGCAACTCCTGAATCAGGAAATCGAGTCGCTTGCCGACCTCGCCGCCCTGGCCGAGCAGGCGTTCGATCTCGTCGAGGTGAGCGGTGAGGCGCGCGAGCTCTTCGGCCACGTCGATGCGGATCGCATAGCTGGCCGCCTCCGTCATGGCGCGCTCCTGCAGCGCCTGCGCGGACACCGACTGCGCGCTTGCGCCGGCCGCCTCGAGCGCTTCGGTCCAGCGGTCCAGAAAGCGCTGCTGCTGGCGTGCCACCACTTGCGGCACCAGCGGTTGCGCGTCGCGGGCCAACTCGCGCAGCCGTTGCAAGCGCTGCATGAGCACTGCGACCAGTTTCTCCCCCTCGCGCTCGCGCGACTCCACCAGGCCCGCCACGGCTCGGCGCGCGGCATCGAGCGCGGGCGCGTCCAGCCGCAATGCCGGCTGGCTCGCGCGACACCACTGCAGCGCTTCCTGGACCGAGAGCGGCGCGGCCTTCGGCAGCCAGTTCTGCACCGTGCTCTCCAAGCGTGAAAGCGCGTTGAGCTGTTCGGTCTGCGGCTGCGGCCAGACGCTGCCGGCGTCGCCCTGCGTCGACAGCCGCAGCTCGACCTTGCCGCGGCGCAACTTCGCGGCGATCAGCTCGCGCAGTGCAGGCTCCAGCGAGCGCATGTCTTCGGGCAGACGGAAAGCGATGTCGAGAAAACGGCTGTTGACCGAACGCAGTTCGACCTGCACGCCCGCACTCGCCGAACGTGCGATTTCTGTGGCGTTTTCTCCTGGGGAAAGGGCTCCGGCGGACGCGTTCGCGTACCCGGTCATGCTGTAGACTGACATCAAATTTATCGCATTGCAAAATTCGATTATGTCAAAGCAGAAACCCGCGCCACTGCCGGCGGGCACCGTGGTCGGCGGGTATCAGGTCATCAGGAAGTTGGCGGCCGGTGGCTTTGGTGTGGTGTACCTCTGCGAAGACAGTGAACGGCGTCTCATTGCGCTCAAAGAATATCTGCCGGCTTCGCTGGCGGAGCGCTCGCCCGGCGAATTGACGCCTCGCGTCAAGCCCGAGAAGCAGCCGCTCTACCGCCTCGGCCTGAAGAGCTTCTTCGAAGAAGGCCGCTCGCTTGCGCAGATCTCGCACCCGAGCGTGGTCTCGGTGCTCAACTTCTTCCGCGAGAACGAGACCGTCTACATGGTCATGAACTACCTGCAGGGCGACACCCTGCAGGACTTCATCGTCACCGCGCGCGATCTCAAGCGCGACAAGGTTTTTCGCGAATCGACGATTCGTTCACTGTTCGACGAGATCCTGCGCGGCCTGCGCATCGTGCATCAGCACAAGATGCTGCACCTCGACATCAAGCCCGCCAACATCTTCGTGACTAACGACAACAAGGCCGTCATGCTCGACTTCGGCGCCGCGCGCGAAGTGCTGAGCAAGGAGGGCAACTTCATCCGCCCGATGTACACGCCGGGCTTCGCCGCGCCGGAGATGTACCGCCGCGACGGCACGCTCGGGCCGTGGACCGACATCTACGCGATCGGCGCGTGCATCTACGCCTGCATGCAGGGCTATCCGCCCAATGACGCGCCGCAGCGCATCGAGAAGGACCGCCTGGGGCTGTCGCTCTCGCGACTGCGCAACGTGTATTCCGACAACCTGATCGAAGTGACCGAGTGGTGCATGTCGCTCGACCCGCTCTCGCGCCCGCAGAGCGTGTTCGCGCTGCAAAAGGAGCTGGCGCGCGAGACCGAGCGGCGCTACACCAAGCTCAGTTTCAGCGAGCGGCTCAAGCTGCAGCTCGAGAACATCAAGACCGGCGCCAAAGCCTGAGAACCGAGCATGAGATTTTCGGTTTACCAGGTGAGCCGCAAGGGCGGCCGCGAGAAGAACGAAGACCGCATGGGCTATTGCTACACGCGCGATTCGGGTCTGTTCGCGCTGGCCGACGGCATGGGTGGTCACCCCGAGGGCGAGATCGCCTCGCAGCTCGCGCTGCAGACCCTCGCCGCCATGTTCCAGCGCGACGCCAAGCCGGTGCTCAAGGACCCGCTGCGCTTCCTGCACGACGCCATCATCGCGGGCCACCACCAGCTCATCCGCTACGCGACCGAGAAGGCGCTGATCGACACGCCGCGCACCACCATCGTGGCCTGCGTGCTGCAGGGCAACACCGCCTACTGGGCGCATTGCGGCGATTCGCGGCTGTATCTCGTGCGCGGCGACAAGCTGGTTGCACGCACCCGCGACCACAGCTATTCGGAACTTCAGGAAACGATGTCGCAAGTGGTGCCGATGGGCGAGCGCTTCAACCGCAACGTGCTGTTCACCTGCCTGGGCAGCCCCGGCAAGCCGGTGGTCGATACGGTGGGGCCGCTCATCCTGCATGAGGCGGACCGCCTGCTGCTGTGCTCCGACGGCCTGTGGGGCACCGTGACCGACGAGACCATCACGCAGCAGCTCGCCACCCGGTCCATCTCCGACGCGGTGCCCGAGCTGGTCGAGCAGGCGCTGCGCAACGGCGGCGCCAAGAGCGACAACGTGACCGTGCTGTCGGTGGAGTGGGAATCGGCCGAGGACATCGAGACCGCCAAGGCGATCTCCACCGAAACGCTCGGCGACGAGGTGTTCGCCTCGACCATCCAGGCCAGCGTGGGCTCCGGCCCGGGCGAGGCCGAGGAGATGGACGAAGCCGAGATCGAGCGCTCGATCCGCGAGATCAACGAGGCCATCCGGCGCTCGTCGCAGCAAAAGCGCTCCTGAGCTGCGCCCGCGCGCATGCTCAGCGCCGGCTGAGCAGCGGGTAGCATCTTCCTTTCGGGCCCGCGCAGCGGGCCTTCATCCTTCTGATTCCGCATGACCTATCAACGCACCCAAGGCCGCTCCGTGGACGCTTTGCGTCCGATCGCCATCACGCGCCACTTCACCCGCCATGCCGAAGGCTCGGTGCTTATCGCGTTCGGCGACACCCAGGTGCTGTGCACCGCCTCGGTCGAGGAAAGGGTGCCGCCGCACAAGCGCGGTTCGGGTGAAGGCTGGGTCACCGCCGAATACGGCATGCTGCCCAGATCCACCCACACCCGCAGCGACCGCGAGGCCGCGCGCGGCAAACAAAGCGGCCGCACGCAGGAGATCCAGCGCCTGATCGGCCGCTCGCTGCGCGCGGTGTTCGATCTGCGCGCGCTCGGCGAACGCACGATCCACCTCGACTGCGACGTGCTCCAGGCCGACGGCGGCACCCGCACCGCCGCCATCACCGGCGCCTACGTGGCGGCGCACGACGCCGTGAGCTGGCTGCTGGCGCAGAGCAAGCTCGCCGCTTCGCCGATCAAGGGCGCCGTGGCTGCCGTCAGCGTGGGCATCGTCGAAGGCACGCCCTTGCTGGACCTCGAGTACGTGGAGGACGCCGCCTGCGGCACCGACATGAACGTCGTCATGACCGGCGCCGGGCACTACATCGAGGTGCAGGGCACGGCCGAGGGCGCTGCCTTCAGCCGCGCCGAGATGGACCGGCTGCTGGCCTTGGCCGAGCAGGGCATCCGCACGCTGGTTGAGGCACAGGCTGCGGCCTTGAAAGCTTGACGCGGAGCGAATCATGCGTGTGGTGCTGGCGTCCAACAACGCCAAGAAGCTGACTGAGCTGCGTTCTCTGTTTGCGGCTCTGCCGGTCGAACTGGTTTCACAGAAGGAGCTGGGCATCACCGAGGCCGAGGAGCCGCACGTCACCTTCGTGGAGAACGCGCTGGCCAAGGCACGGCACGCGGCACGCGCCTTCGGCGGTGCGGCCATCGCCGATGATTCCGGGCTGTGCGTCGATGCGCTCGGCGGGGCGCCGGGCGTGGCGTCGGCGCATTTCGCACCGGTCGAGCCGCAGGCAGCCGAGCGCGAGGTGCAGCGTGCGCTGCAGGACGCCGCCAACAATCGACTGCTGCTCGACCGGCTGCGGGCTTTTCAGGCGGCCAGCGAGCGCCGCGCCAGCTTCGTCAGCACGCTGGTGGCGCTGCGCCACGCCGACGATCCCGAGCCGCTGATCGCCTTCGGCCGCTGGTCCGGCGAGATCTTGTTCGCCCCACGCGGCTCGGGCGGATTCGGCTACGACCCGCTGATGTTCATCGCCGCATTCGGCCGCAGCGTGGCGGAGCTGGATGCCGAAGCCAAGAACGCAATCAGCCACCGTGCCCTCGCCGCGCGCGAGATGGCAGCGCTGATGCGCGCGCAGTGGCTGCGCTGACGACGATGAACACCCCTGTGCGCATCGACACCAGCGCGCTGCACCGCCGGGCCGGCGCACTGCAGCTCACCGCGCTGCCGCCGCTCGCGCTGTACGTGCACTTGCCCTGGTGCCTGAAGAAGTGCCCGTACTGCGATTTCAATTCGCACGAGGTGCTCGGCAGTGCGCAACATGAACCTGGCGGTGCGAACAAGGGGCAGGGCAACACGCCCGCCTTCGCCGGCGGCTTTCCGCCCGAGGCCCGCTACCTCGATGCGCTGCGCGCCGACCTCGAGGCGGCACTGCCGCTGGTCTGGGGCCGGCGCGTCATCAGCGTCTTCATCGGCGGCGGCACGCCGAGCCTGTTCTCTCCCGTATCGATCGAGCGGCTGCTGGCCGACATCCGCGCGCGGCTGCCGCTCGAGCCCGGCTGCGAGATCACGCTCGAAGCCAACCCCGGCACCTTCGAGCGCGAACGCTTCCGCGCCTTTCGCGATGCCGGCGTGACGCGCCTGTCGATCGGCGTGCAGAGCTTCGACGACACGAAACTCCAGGCGCTGGGCCGCGTTCACGACCGGGCTCAGGCAGTGGCGGCCATCGAGGAAGCCGCCCGTGCTTTCGACACCTTCAACATCGATCTGATGTACGCGCTGCCCGGCCAGAGCCTGGCCGACTGCGAGGCCGACGTTCGCCAAGCCTTGGCCTTCGAGCCGCCGCACTTGAGCGTCTACCACCTCACGCTGGAGCCGAACACGCGCTTTGCGCTGGAGCCGCCGAAGAACCTGCCCGACGACGACAGCGCCTTCGAAATGCTCGACCGCAGCACCGAGATGACCGTCGAAGCCGGCCTGCAGCGCTACGAAGTCTCGGCCTATGCGCGGCCCGGTCACCGCTGCGTGCACAACCTCAACTACTGGCAGTTCGGCGACTACCTCGGCATCGGCGCGGGCGCGCACAGCAAGCTGAGCTTCGCGCACCGCATCCTGCGCCAGACGCGCTGGCGCGAGCCGGCGGCCTACATGGCCAAGGCGCTCGAAGGCGCGGCGGTATCCAGCGAGCACGAGGTGTCGGCGGACGAACTGCCCTTCGAGTACATGCTCAATGCATTGCGCCTGCGCGAGGGCTTCGAGCTGGCGCGCTTCACCGAGCGCACCGGCCTGCCGTTCACGGCGATCCAGCGCGCACTGGAAGCGGCCGAGGCCAAGGGACTGATCGAGCGAAATCTGCAACGCGCCTGGCCGACCGAGCGCGGGTTCGACTTCCTGAGCGACCTGCAATCGCTGTTTCTGCCGAGCCGCTGAGGCGGCTTGCTTTCAGTCGGGCATTGCTCCGTCTTTCACGTCCTTATTGCCGCATTCGCCGATCGGCTTGGCCATGATCCGCTGGAAGAACGTCATGTTCTTGCCGCCCAGCCTGACGTTCAGCGTGCCCGTGATCCCGTTCGGCTCGAACTGCCAGCGCGCCTCGCCGGTGGTGCCGTGGCCGCCGTCGCACTCGAGCACGTAGGCGGCGGAATCGGCCGCCTGCGCCGCCTTGACCAGGATGCAGTCTTGCAGCGACACGTCCCGCAGCATCCAGAACGCCTCCGAGAGGTCGTGCGTGCTCAGGCAGCGCTTCTCTGTTACCACGGCGTAGCGCAGATTGGTCTCGAGATGGGGCATGCCGGTCTCGGTGCTCATCTCGTACAGGCGCGGCGGGGTCGGCTCAGCCGCGATGGCGCCCGCGCCGAAGCTGCCGAGAGCGCCAGTGAAGATCGCTGCCAGCCACTGTCGCTTCATTGCCTTGCTCCCGTGCTGTCGGTGCCGCCCGCTTTGCGCAGGGTGAGGTTGATCCGGCAGCCGCCCGTCGAAGGGTGATACCCGCCCTTGAGCGCCGACACCCCGTGATAGCGCAGGCGAGCCGGCCCGCCCCACACGACCACGTCGCCGTGTGCCAGCGGCACGCGCAGCGTCTTGTCCGCGCGCCGCAAGCCACCGAACAGGAAGATCGCGGGCAGGCCGAGCGACACGGAGACGATCGGCTGGCTGAAGTCGCGCTCGTTGCGGTCCTGGTGCAGCGTGAGCCGCGCGCCGGGCTCGTAGCGGTTGACGAGACAGGCGTCGGGCTCGAAGTCGTCGAAGCCGGCCTGTGCCGCCGCCTCGCCGGCCAACGCCAGAAAGCAGGCGGGCATTGAAGGCCACGGACGACCGGTTTGCGGGTCGAGCGCGGTGTAGCGGTAGCCTCCTGCGTCGCTCACCCAGCCGAGTGCGCCGCAGTTGCTCATCGCGACCGACATGCGATAGCCGCCCGGCGTGATGAGGTGGCGCAAGGGCGCCGAGGCGAGCACGGCCTGCAGCGCGGCGAGCAACGCGTCCTGCCGCGGCAAGGCATGCCCGCGCAGCAGCACTGCGCCCGGCGCCAGAAGCTCGTGCGACGCCGCCCCGGCCCCGGCGTCGTCGGCCGCCTCGAAAAGCGGCATCGTTGCGGTCACGGGGCCCCTCGCATCGGTTCACGCCGCATCGTGAAAGATGATCCCGGCGGTATGCCGGTGCCCCGCACGCACACGGCTCACGCCGTGCCGCAGGTTGATCCGGTACACCCCGCGCGTGTCCTGCACTGGCCGGTGATGAACGGCGATCACCGCCGCGTCGCCCTGCCTGAGCGGCAGTACCACCGGGCGCGACTGCATGCGCGGGCGCTGCTCTGTCATCACGAACTCGCCGCCTTCGAAGTCGCGGCCCGGCTCCGACAGCAGCAGCACCAGTTGCAAGGGGAACACATGCTCGCCGTACAGATCCTGGTGCAGGCAGTTGTAGTCGCCCGCCGCGTACTGCAGGAGCAGCGGCGTCGGCTGCGTTTGCCCCGCCGCGTGGCAGCGCTCGACGAATCGGGAATGTTCGCCGGGAAAACGCGCAGCAATGCCCATCGCCTCGTTCCAGCGATCGGCAATCGGCGCCAGGTGCGGGTAGACGGCGTCGCGCAACGCGGCGACGAGCCCCGGCAAGGGATAGGCGAAGTACTTGTACTCGCCTCGCCCGAAGCCGTGCCGGCTCATCTCCACGCGGCTGCGGAACCGGGCGCCGTCGGCGTACAGCGCGACCAGTTCGCGACACTCGGCCAGCGTGATCAGCCGCTCCACGATCGCGCTGCCTTCGGCATCGAGATCGCTTGCAACTCGTTGCCAATCGACGTTGGCGACCCGCTCGGCCACGCCGTCAACCGGCGGCGCGAGAGCCGGCTCGCGCTCGAGCACCTTCATGCCTCGCTCTCCCGTTCCAGCAGCGCGCGCTTGCGCTCCACGCCCCAGCGGTAGCCCGACAGCGCGCCGTCGTTGCGCACCGCGCGGTGGCAGGGGATGGCCACGGCCAGCGCATTGGCGCCGCAGGCTTGCGCCACGGCACGCACCGACGCCGGCGCGCCGATGCGCTGGGCGATCTCGGTATAGCTCGCCGTCTGCCCCGCCGGAATGTTCCGCAGCGCCTGCCAGACGCGCTGCTGGAAGGCCGTGCCGCGCACGTCGAGCGGCAGGTCCAGGCCGAGCCGCGGCGCCTCGACGAAGCCGATGACCTGGGCGACCCGCTGCTCGAACTCGGCGTCGCCGCCGATCAACCGTGCCTTCGGAAAACGGTCCTGCAGGTCGCGCGCCAGTGCATCGGGGTCGTCTCCCATCAGGATCGCGCACACGCCGCGGTCGCTTTGCGCCACGAGGATGGCGCCGAGCGAGCTCTCGCCGATGGCGAAGCGGATGTCGGTGTCGGCGCCGCCGGCGCGAAAGCGGGTGGGCGTCATGCCGAGCACCTGATCGGCCTGGGCATAGAAGCGCCCGCCGGAGTTGTAGCCGGCGCCGTAGATGGCATCGGTCACCGTGCCGCTGCGGGCCAGCGCCGTGCGCACGCGCCGGGTGCGGTGCGCGGTGACATAGGCCTTGGGCGTGAGCCCGGTGACCGTTTTGAAGACGCGGTGCAGATGCCAGGCACTCATGCCGGCGCGCTGCGCGAGCTCGTCCAGCGTGGGCGCTTGCTCGGCCGCCTCGATGACGCGGCACAGCTCGGCGACGGTGGCTGCATGCTGCGCAGCCAGCGAGGGCTGGTCGGGCCTGCAGCGCAGGCAGGGGCGAAACCCCGCGCGCTGTGCTTCGGCCGCGTTGGCGTGGAACGCGACGTTCTCGGGCTTGGCGGTGCGCGCCGGGCAACTCGGCCGGCAGTACACGCCGGTCGTTTTCACGGAGTAGAAGAATTCACCATCGGCCCGCGGATCGCGGGCCGCCACGGCAGCCCAGCGCGGGTCGCTCACCGTGGCCGCTGCGAGTGTTTCGTGTCGGGTGATCATGTTCACGGGCTGCCTTTCGCTTTGCCGGATCGATGGCTTTACTTTAGGCATCGTCGCTGCGTGAGGCACTCCGGTGCTTGCTTTCAAACTCGAATCGCCGGCGAGGTGCGTGGGCGGCGTCAATGGTGCGACTGCACCGCTGCGCTGCAAGGTCGTCAGACCCGGCGCACCTCCATCACGCCGTGCTCGGTGGCCTGTTCGTAGACAGCGGGCACGCGGGTGGCGAGGTGCAGCAGGATGCGCGGGGCCTGCGCCTTGACGGCCCGCCGTAACAGGATGCCCGCCACCACCAAGAGCCCGCCTATCCATGGGTATCCGGCCAGCGCCGCGGCGATACCCGAGCCGATCATGGCAACTGCCAGCTGGGTGGCGAGCGTTCGGTGAACCACGAAGGGCGCTGCCAGCGCGGGGTTCACGATGATCCGAAAGCGCCCGTGGGGCAGCCCGGTACGGAATTCTTCGAACGGGATGTACTCGGCGGTGTCTTGTGCGTCGTGCTGGCGGCTCATGAACACATTCTGGCGCCAAGCGCTGGGCCCATCGAGCGCGACCGGCGCCCGTAGTGCGCGGTCTGAGGGGCGCATCTCGCCGCAACCGGTTCCACGGCGTCGTCAACGGCGTCTCGCCGTCCCTGCTGCACCGCCTGGTGTCTGCGGACGGGGAGCGTCACGCCGCCTGGGTCGCGTGCGTATGGGGAATCAACGGCGAAGAGATCGTCGGCGAGGCCGTCTGGTATGTCGTGGACCCGGATCGCGGCATGGCCGAACTGGCGATCAGCGTGAGCGATGCCTGGCAAGGTCAGGGGGTCGCCGACGCCTTGATGCGCACCCTTTTGCAGGCTGCGCGCGAATCGGGGTTGCGCGAGCTTTACGGAGATGTGCTCAATGCCAACACCCGCATGCTCGCCTTCATGCGCCGCCACGGAATGCAGCCCGGAGTCTGCGAGTCGCCACAAGATGCGGGCCTGATGCGCGTGGGCTGCCTTTTCCAGATGCCCCAGCAATTGCCGAGTGCTCGCGACACCGTCCGGCGAAGATGGCTGGCGCGCGTTACCTCCTTCTGGTCCTAGAGCAAAGCGCCCCGTGCCGTACCGGTCGCCCCATAGGACGGCTGAACTACAGAGCGGTTCAGCGTGCGTGGCGACAGGCCGGCCGGGCGTCGTGACGGACGCTCGGCCCGTTCGCCCCTCGGCCGCGGCGACAGCGCCCGGTCAGGCCGGCGCAGGCTGCGAAGGCTGCGCCGCGGCCGCGACGAGCATGTCGGGCACGCGGACGAACTTCTCGGCCACCTTGTTCAGCGCGTGGCCTCGCTCCTGCTCTGCGCGCTCGATGGCCAGCCAGTTGTCGAAGGTGACGACCCGGTGCCCCATGGCGTTCAGCAGAGCGAGCAGCGCCGTGCGTCCCGGCTTGGGCGTGTCCAGCGCCGGCAGGTCCTTGAGGAGACTCGCCACCGTTTCCACGCTATCGAGCCGGTTGCTGCCGATGACGCCGGTCGGCCCTCGCTTGATCCAGCCGGTCGCGTACCAGCCCTTCATCGCAGTCCCGGGCGCTGCCATCACCCGGCCGTCCCGATGGGACAGAGTGCCGGTGCGGGTGTCGAAAGGCAGGCCCGGCACCGCGCAGCCCCGGTAGCCGACGCTTCGAAACAGCAGGCCGGCGCGCAGGCTCGAGCGCTCCCCGGTCGGTACGGACCGCTGATCGCCGGCGGGGCCCGCCAGCCTTTGCTTTTCCAGAGTGAGGCTGTGCAGACGGCCGCTGCCCTGCAGCGCGACGGGCGCCTGGTAAAAGTGCAGATGGAGCACGCGTGCGGCCTCGCCGGAGTGCGCTGCGAAGGAATGCAGGATCTCGCAGTTCTTCGATGCGTGAACGAAGCCGGCAAGCGCCAGCTCCTGGCGGCTTTCCTCGTTCAGCACCAGTGAGGCGGGATCGACGATGGGCCGCCAACCCGGCAGCGTGCCGAGCTCGCGCAACTCCTTCGGCGTGAACCGGGCCTGCACGGGGCCGCGCCGGCCGATGAGATGGATCTCGCGCACCCGCGACGCCGCCAGCGCATCCAGCGCATGCTGCGTGATGTCGGTGCGGCGCAAGTCTTCGACCGGCTTGGCCAGGATGCGGCATACGTCGATCGCCACGTTGCCCTGGCCGACCACGACCGCGACGTCCTGCGAAAGGTCGAAGCACATCGCGGCGCACTCCGGCTTGCCGTTGTACCAACCGACGAAGTCGCCGGCGGCATGCACGCCCGCCAGGTGCTCGCCGTCGATGCCGAGCTTGCGGTCAGCGTCGGCACCCACCGCAACGACCACCGCGTGGTACATCGCGGCCAGTTGCTCCGCGCTGAGCTCGCGCCCGAGCGCGACATTGCCGAAGAAGCGGCAACGCGGGTCCCGCGCGATGCCGTCGAACACGGCGGTCACCGACTTGAGCTTCGCATGGTCCGGCGCGACGCCGAAACGCACCAGGCCGTAGGGCACCGGCAGGCGCTCGATGAGGTCGACCTCGACCGCCAGGCCGCACGCCAGCAGCGCCTCCGCGGCGTAGAAGCCGCCGGGGCCGCTACCGACCACGGCCACGCGCAGCGGCTGGCCGGGCGTGCCCAGCGCGTTCGTGCCGGGGGCCTGCGCCGTCATGGCCCCGGTCGTCAGTAACCGAGTTGGCGGCGCCGCTCGGCCGCAGTCTCCAGCGGCGGCAGCTTCGCCCGCGCGGTCGGATAGCGCCCGGACTCGCGCGCATTGATCTCGATCCAGTGCTGCTGCTCCGGGCTCAGGTCAAACTCCTCCACGATGGCGTGCACCGGGCAGGCGGGAATGCAGGCGCCGCAGTCGATGCACACCGCGGGATCGATGTACACGCGCACGTCGTTCACGTGAAAGCACGCCACCGGGCAGGTGGCCACGCAGTCCGTGAAGCGGCAGTGGCGGCAGTTGTCGGTCACGACGTGGGTCATGGCTGGCCTTCAGACTTTCTGCACGTCCACCAGGTTGTCGGAAAAGGCCCCGGCCTGGCCGAGGTTGCAGTGCCTGGGGGGCGTCGTGGAATTGACCGCCGTGCCGCTGCGGTTCAGGCCGGGCCAGTGTCCGACGTTGGTCATCATCAGGCCCGCCGAGACGTCCTCGCTGAGCTCGGCGCGTGCCTCGAACGAGCCGCGGTCGTTGAAGATGCGCACGTAGCTGCCGTGCTCGATCTGGCGGGTGGTCGCGTCCTGCGGGTGGATGACGATGATCTGCTCGCCCTGGCGCCTTTGCTGCGTGGGCTCGTTGCCGTACTGCGTGTTCAGGAAGGCGTGCGGCTTGGGCGACACCAGGTTGAGCGGATAGCGCTGGGCGAGCGACGCATCGCTCATTTCCGCCGGCGCGATGTAGTTGGGTACCGGGTCCACCGCGCCGCCGGGCTGCATGCCTTCATAGCCCGAGCGCCAGACCGGCACGACGAAGTTGCCGCCGGCCGCCAGGCTCGAGGCGAATTCGCACTTGCCCGAGGGTGTCTTGAAGTTGCCCTGCGCATGCGGCGCGCGCTCGTGCGGCAGGCCTACATTCAGGCGCATGTAACCCTTCTCCTTCAAGGCCTCCAGGGTGATGCCCTGCATCTGCGGCGCGCTCCAGTCGTAGGAGCGCAGCAGCATCTCGTCCAGGCTCAGGGACCAGTAGTCGTCGTCGAAGCCCATCGTGCGCGCGAGGCGGCGGAACATCTCGATGTTGGGCACGCATTCGCCGGGCGCTTCGATCGCCGGCTGGTTGAGCATCACGTAGAGATGGCCCCAGGTGACCATCAGGTCGTACTGCTCGGCCTGCATCGTCGCCGGCAGCAGGATGTCGGCGTACTTGGCGGTGTCGGTGATGAACAGCTCGCTGACCACCGTGAACAGATCTTCGCGGCCGAGCCCCTCGACGATGCTGGCCGCCGCCGGCGCCTGCGACACCGGGTTCGAGTTGTAGACGAAGAGCGACTTGATCGGCGGGTCCAGCGCCATGGTGCCGGTCAGCGCCGCGCCGAGGTCGAGTTCGTTGACCACCCGCGTGCCCGGGCGGATCCAGTCGGGACGGCACATGAAGTCGAACTTGAAGGGGAACTCCCAGATCGGCATTTCGACCGTGCCGCCGCCGACATGCCGCCACGCACCCACCAGCGCCGGCAGGCAGGTGATGGCCCGGATCGCGTCGCCGCCGCCCGGGCTGCGCTCCACGGCCACGCCCTGGCGGATCGCCGAAGGCTGCGCCGTGGCGTACTCGCGCGCCAGCGTCACGATGTCCTGCGCCGCGATGCCGGTGATCTGCGCCACGCGCTCGGGCGGGAACTCGGCCGCGCGCTGGGCGAGCTGCTCGTAGCCCAGGGTGTACTTCTCGACGTAGTCGCGATCGACCAGGCCCTCGCCGATGATCACGTTCATCATGCCGAGCGCCAGCGCGCCGTCGGTGCCGGGCTTGATGCGCACGTGCCAGTCGGCCTGCTTGGCGGTGCGCGTGCGCACCGGGTCGATCACCACCAGCCTGGCCCCGTTCTCCTTGGCCTTGAGGATGAACGGCCAGGCGTGCAGGTTGGTGTTGAGCATGTTCATGCCCCACACGATGATGTACTTGGAGAAGGCGAGGCTTTCGACGTCCAGGCCGCCCGTCGGGCCCACCGTCATGATCCAGGCGGTCGAGGAGCCCGACTCGCAGTACGTCTTCTCCGCCACGGTCGAGCCCAGGCGGTTGAAGAAGGCGTCGCCGGCGGTCAGGCCGTTCAGCGTGCCCTGGTGGCCCAGGTAGGCGTGCGGCAGGATGGCCTGCGATCCGTGCTCGGTAATGATGTCGGTCCAGCGCGATTTGATCTGCGCCAGCGCCTCGTTCCAGGAGATGCGCTCGAACTGGCCCGATCCCTTGGGCCCGACGCGCTTCATCGGATGCATCAGCCGGTCCGGGTTGTAGTGGTGCTCGGCGAAGTTCTTCAGCTTCACGCACAGGCCGCCGCGCGTCATCGGATGGTCCGGGTCGCCGGTCACCTCGACCAGTTGGCCGTCCTCGACGTGATACAGGAAGGCGCAGGTGTCGGGGCAGTCCTGCGGGCAGGCGCCGCGCACGGTGCGGGTCTCGCTGAAGTGGGCTGACATGGATGCTCCTGCTCGTTGGTCGACGGTGGATGAACGTCCGCGGTCGAGGGACATCTCTCGCTGCCCTGCGCCAGCGCGCGCCGACCGTGAGCGGAAGTTAGGAGAACGGCTGCCCGCGCGATAGAGCCAGTGCGCGAAAATTCGACGGTGCCAGTCACGACGCAGTACACCGATCGAAGCCCTCGGACCTCTTGACGCCACGCGGGCCGCGCGCCGGGTCGTCCCGGCCCCGGCTCAGGCCGCGAGCGCGGTGCCTAGCACGGCGATGCCGCGCCGGATCTGCGCTTCGCTCAGGTGGGTGTAGCCCATGAGCAGGCCGCGCTCGTGGTCTGCCAGGTGTTCGTAGAGCCAGGCCGGGCTGTCCGCCAGGGGATAGACGCCTACGCCGAGGGCTCGGCAGGCCTGCTGCACCAGCGCGGCACGCGGCGCGCCGGCAGGCAGGGTGAGATAGACATGCGTGCCCGCCTCGGCCCCGGACACCGCTGCGCCGGGCAGCTCGGCGCGCAAGGCCTCCAGCAATGCGTTGCGGCGCAGCTCGTAGGTGTGCCGCAGCTTCTTGACGTGCGTCTCCCAGCTGCCCTCGCGCATGAACTGCGCCAGCGCGGCCTGCTCTAGCCAGGGCAGCCCGTTGTCCATCAGGGACTTGATGGTCAGGGCCGGCCGGATCAGATCGCGCGGCACCACCATGTAGCCGATGCGCAGACCCGGGCCGATCGAGCGCGAGAAGGAGTTGAGGTAGATGACACAGCCGTTGCGATCGAGCGACTGCAGCGACGGCAGGGGAGAACCCTCGTAGCGGAAGTCGGCGTCGTAGTCGACCTCCAGGATGTAGGCGCCCGCCTTCGCGGCCCATTCCAGCAGCGCCAGGCGGCGGTGCAGCGGCATCGTGACACCGGTCGGAAACTGATGCGAGGGCGTCACGTACACGAGCTTGACCCTTGCGGCCGGCAGGCGCCCGACGTCGATGCCGTGTTGATCGACGGGGACCGCGATGATCCGGCTGCCGTAGCTTTCGAACAGAAAGGCCGCGCCGCGGTAGGTCGGCGCCTCCATGACGACCGGCGTGTTGGTGCCGACGAACAGATGGCCCGCGAGGTTGATGCCTTGCTGGAAGCCCGCGACCAGCAGTACTTGCTCGGCCGAAACCACCATGCCGCGGGCCGGCCCGAGGTGGCTGGTGATGAGCTGGCGCAGCTCGGCGATGCCGCCCGGATGGCTGTATTCGCTCATCCGCTCGGACGCCCCGCCGAGGCAGTCGGTGAGGATCCTTCTCCAGGCCTTCTCGGGAAACGAGCGCGCCGAGGAGCGCCCGAACACGAAATCGACCGTGATGCCGCCGGGCGTGGGCCGGTGCAGGCCGGGCGGGCCCCTGCCCGTGTAGGGAAGCGGCAGGTTGAGCGCGCGGTAGGGGCTGCCCGTGCGCGCCGGCAGACCGGTGCCCTGCGGGCGCATGAATGCGTCGGGCAGCGTCTTGCAGACGAAGGT
The DNA here is from genome assembly GCF_013817365.1 of Methylibium sp. GTDB lineage: Bacteria > Pseudomonadota > Gammaproteobacteria > Burkholderiales > Burkholderiaceae_C > Methylibium. The sequence goes on from NZ_JACDCU010000008.1 coordinate 16,812, forward strand.
GCCGACCGCGCGCTCGGTGTAAAGGTAGCCCTGGCCGATCAGCGTTTCGTAGGCGCTTGTGATCGTGTTGCGCGAGACGCCCATCTGCTTGCCGAGCTCTCGCGTGGTCGGCACCGGCGCGCCCGGCGCCAGACGTCCCTGCTCGATGAGCGCACGCATCTGCTCGACGATCTGCGACTGCAGGGTCGAGGTGCTGCTGTTATCGATGGAAATCGGAAGCTGCAAATCGGCTCCAGGCGGTCGGGGTCGAGGGCAGCCGAACCGAGGGGCCGGCCGCCCTGCCGACGGGCCATTGTCGCGACCCACGGACAGTCAAGGACCGATTCGTCGGCTTGGACGTCGGTCGGGCGCTCGTGATCGACGCCCGCGCCTACACCCGATTCGTCGACATCCCCGCCGTCGCCCGCAACCTCTCCAACAGATGCGGCGCAATCTGCCCCAGCGGCAACACCTGGTGCGCCGCCCCCGCAGCAATCGCCTCGCGCGGCATGCCGAAGACAACGCAGCTCGCTTCGTCCTGGCACAGGTTATAGGCGCCGGCGTCGCGCATCGCGCGCATCGCCTTCGCGCCGTCGGCGCCCATGCCGGTGAGCATGATGCCCAGCGCATTGGGCCCGACCACCCGCGCGGCGGAGTTGAACAGCACTTCGACGCTGGGCTTGTGGCGGTTGACCGGCTCACCGTCCTGCACACGGCAGATGTAGTTCGCGCCGCTGCGCTCCACGCTCAGGTGCAGGCCGCCGGGCGCGAGGTAGGCGTGGCCGGGCAGGATGCGTTCGCCGTCGCGCGCCTCGGCCACGCGGATGCGCGCCAGGCTGTCGAGCCGCGCGGCGTAGCTCTTGGTGAAGCCGGGCGGCATGTGCTGGGTGATCACCACGCCGGGTGCATCGGGCGGCAGGCCCATGAGCACTTCCTTGGTGGCTTCGGTGCCGCCGGTGGACGCGCCGATGAAGACGATCTTTTCCGTCGAGAGCCGCCCCAGGCCGGCCACCACCGCGCGCGCCGGCGCGCCGGGCGGCGGAGTCACGAGTTTTTGCACCTTGGCACGCGCAGCGCTGCGGATCTTGTCGGTGATGTCCTGGCCGAGCTGGCGCAGGCCGTCGGCCACGCCGATCTTGGGCTTGGCCACGAAATCGACCGCGCCGAGCTCCAGCGCCTTGAGCGTGACTTCCGCGCCGCGCTCGGTGAGCGTGGAGACCATCACCACCGGCATGGGCCGCAGACGCATGAGCTTGCCGAGAAAGTCGATGCCGTCCATGCGGGGCATCTCGATGTCGAGCGTGATGACGTCGGGGTCGAGGCTGCGGATCATCTCGCGCGCTATGAACGGGTCGGCGGCCGCGCCGACGCAGGCCATGTCGGGCTGGCGGTTGATGATCTCGCCGAGCAGGCTGCGCACCAGCGCCGAATCGTCCACCACCACTACACGCGTCTTGATCATGCTGCGCCCTTGTCGCTGGTTCGGGTTCTCAGAAAAGTTCGACCGAGCCCGCGCCGCTGGCAGCAGGCAAGGGCTTGCGGGCGGCCGCGCGGTCCTGCGCGACCAGCGCCTCGGGGTTGCTCGCGGCCAGGCGCTTGACCATCGCCTTGCCGCTGGCCGGAAAAAAGCAGACCTTGCGTGGATAGATGTCGAGAACGTCCATGCTCACCACGGGGATCCGCTCGGTCTTCAGATAGTCGAGCACGAAGGTGGTGTTGCGCTCGCCGACGTTGAGGCTTTCCATGCCGGAAATCACGGCGCCGCCGCCGAATACCTTGGCCTCGAGGGTCAGGCGGCTGGCACCGCGTTTGAGCAGCTCGTTGATCAGCAGCTCCATCGCATAGGAGCCGTAGCGGCCGGAATCGAGGCCGGTGGCGGTGGCGCCCAGCTCGGGCAGCATGAAGTGGTTGAGGCCGCCGACGCGGCGCTCGCGGTCCCACAGGCACGCGGCGATGCACGAGCCCAGGGTGGTCAGGATCGCCAGGTCCTGGTCGTGCACGAAGTATTCGCCGGGCAGCACCTTGACCGCGTCGGCCCCGAAGTGCGGCTCGAAGAAGAAGAAGGACGCTTCGCCCGGTTTGCGTGGCGCGGCCTTGAGCCGCTCCAGCTGCGACGCGTCGCGTGAGAATGGCGCGGTCGGGGGCCTCGACGAGGCGCTGTTCGTGCGGGGGAGGGGCGCCGTGCGGCTGCGGCTTGGCATCGACATGAGGGTCAGCCGCCGACGCGCTCGTACACCGTCTTGCCGCGCAGACGGAACAGCTCGCGCATGTCGGTGAAATTCTCGGAGTGGCCCACGAAGAGCAGTCCGCCCGGCTTCATGGCGCGGTGCATGCTGTCGAGCACGCGTCGTTGCGTGGCAGCGTCGAAATAGATCATCACGTTGCGGCAGAACACGATGTCGAAGGGCTCGCCGAGCGACCAGCTTGTCGACATCAGATTGAAGCTGCGGAATTCGATGAGCCGCTGCAACTCGGGCTTGACGCGGATGGCGCCGGCGTTCGCACCCATGCCGCGCAGGAAGTGCGCCTTGAGCCGCTCGGGTGTCAGGCCGCGCGCGTCGGCGTCGTAGACGCCGCGGCTGGCGGCGGCGAGCACCTTGGTGTCGATGTCGCTCGCAAGAATCTTCACGCTGGCCTGCTCGCCGAGCGTCTCGGCCACCGTCATGGCCAGCGAGTAGGGCTCTTCGCCAGTGGAAGCCGCGTTGCACCAGATGCGCAGCGGCTTGCCGCGCCGCTGCTGCAGCGCCTGGGCGAGCAGCGGGAAGTGATGCTCCTCGCGGAAGAAGTTTGTCAGGTTGGTAGTCAGGCAATTGACGAACTCCTGCCATTCGGCTTCGCCCGCGCCGCCGCGTTCGAGCTGCGCAAGGTATTCGGCGAACGAACGGTGGCCCGTCTCGCGCAGGCGCCGTGAGAGGCGGCTGTAGACCATCGCCTGCTTGCCGGGCTGCAGGCTGATGCCGGCACGCTGGTAGATCAGCTCTCGCACACGCTCGAAGTCGGGGCGGTCGAAGCTGAACTCGCGATCGGGTGCGGCCGGCGCCGCCATTGCGGCATAGGGTTCGAGCAAAACGGGAGACAGCGCGGCGCTCATCGGGAAGGGGGCTCGGGCAGGGTCGAACGATCGGCCGATGCCGCCGGAGGTGGCACGGTTCGTGGCTCGCAGTGAGGTTCGCCGGCAGTTTGGCCGTCCGCGGGGTGTTCGGAGCCGACGAGAAAGCGGGCGGATCGCGGCCAGTTCGCCGTCTGGTGGCGGGCGGGCGCCGCTAGACTGCGGCGATCTTGAGCCTGTCCCGTCCCAATGCGCCTGAGGGCCTCCAGCTGGAGGCCGCGCTGCAACTCCTGCGCCGTGCGGGGCGCGCGCCTGCGCCGGGGCCGCGCGATGGTGCCTGGCTGCAGCAGGTGATCGATGCGCTGTGCGATCTTTCCAGCCGCGACGCGCTCACCGGCCTGGCCAACCGCCGCCAGCTCGAGATGACGCTCGAGCACGAGGTCGACCGCGTGGCGCGCTCGGGCGAATCGGCCCTGGTGCTCTTGCTCGACATCGATCACTTCAAGCGCGTCAACGATACCTACGGTCACGCCGTGGGCGACGTGGTGCTGCAAGCCGTGGCGGCCTGCCTTCAGCAGTGCGTGCGGCCGATGGACACGCTGGTGCGCTACGGCGGCGAGGAATTCGCCATCGTGCTGCCGAGCTGCCCGCCGGTTTTCGGGGCTGCGGTCGCCGAGCGCATGCGGCGCACCGTCGAGTCGCATGTCATCAGGGACGGTGCTGCCACGGCATTGAGCGTCACGCTCAGCGCCGGCGGCGCGTTCGCGCCGCCCTGGGTGCGATCGTCGGCAAAGCTGTGGATGCAGCGCGCCGACGCGCAGCTCTACCGCGCCAAGGCCGAGGGCCGCAACCGCAGCTGCCTGGAGCCGGCCGCGGTATCGAACGTGAGCGCCGAGGAGAAGAGCCTGCTGTTCGCCGCCAGCGCCTTTGCATCCTTGGATGGCCCGGACGAATTCCAGTCCACTCGACAGCCCTAACCAGCGACCCGTCGTCATGAACGCGCCCGCCTCTCCTGCACATTCCGCCGCTTCGCGCGCGCGCATCCTCGCCGTAACCAGCGGCAAGGGCGGCGTCGGCAAGACCTTCTTCTCGGCCAACCTCGCCGCCGCCCTGTCGCGGCGCGGGCTCAAAGTGCTGGTGCTCGACGCAGACCTCGGCTTGGCCAACCTCGACGTGGTGCTCAACTTGCACCCGAAGATCACGCTGCACGATGTGTTCACCGGCACGGCCACGCTGGAGCAGGCGGTGCTGTTGGCGCCGGGCGGCTTTTCCGTGATCCTGGCCGGCTCGGGGCTGGTGGAGTATTCGCGGCTCACCCCCGAAGTGCGCGAGCGCTTGATGACCGTGATCGAAGAGGTGAAGCCGCGCTTCGACGTGGTGCTGCTCGACACCGGCGCGGGCATCTCCGAAGTGGTGCTCTACACCGTGTCGCTGGCCGACGAGGTGCTCATCGTGGCGACTCCGGAGCCCACCTCCATGACCGACGCCTACGCGACGATCAAGGTGCTGGCCTTGCAGCAGTCGCGCCGTGAGCTGCGCCTGGTGGTCAACCAGGTGGCGCGCGGCGGCGATGGCCGCGGCGTGGCCACCCAGCTGCAGCAGGTCGTGGACCGTTTCGTGAGCCCGTCGGTCGAGGCGCCGGTGCGCATCAACCTGCTCGGCGACGTGCCCTACGACGGCGCCGTGCGCGAAGCGGTCAAGAAACGCCAGCTCGTCGTCGAGACGCTGCCCGGGTCGCCGGCGGCACAGGCGATCGTTGTGCTGGCTGCGCGCCTGAGTCCCTGATCTTCCGACCGCTTGCAAGCGCAAGCCGCGTCCTCACCTTTTCATTGCCATGTCTGCGATTCTTCCCGACCCTCGCCAGCGAGCCGACGCCAGCGACACACCGTATGCGCAACTCGGCGGCGAAGCCGCGCTGCGCGCCCTGGTCGATCGCTTCTACGACCTGATGGACCTGGAGCCCGGCTTGCGCGAACTGCGCGCGCTGCATCCGAGCACGACCGAAGGCTCGCGCGACAAGCTCTTCATGTTCCTGAGCGGCTGGCTCGGCGGGCCGGACCTCTTTGTCCAGCGCTACGGGCATCCGCGGCTGCGCGCGCGGCATCTTCCGTATGCCATCGGCGTGCGCGAGCGCGATCAGTGGCTCGCTTGCATGGCGCAGGCGATGCAGGAATGCGGGATCGATGCGGCGCTTGCAGAGCGGCTGAAGGCTTCGCTCGCCAACACGGCCGACTGGATGAGAAACCAGGGCACCGCTGCGGCCGCGAACTGAGAGCCGCCGCGGTGAGCCGTCCCAGCACGGGCACCGGGCAGGCGAGAGGCACTACCGGACCACAGCGGGAGAGAACGCGAGCGCGACCAGCAGGCGGGGCGGGGTGGTCCCGTCAATTGCCAAGGCCCAGCTGTTCGTCGAGGCCGCGGCGTTCGGCGCATCGTGCGGCAACGCGTAGACGATCTCGCGGTTGCCGAGCCATTCCACCTGGTCGTCGACATCGCGCGTTTCGGCCGGCAGCGGTGTGACTTTGCCGCTGGCCAACTCGAGCACATGCAGCCGCCACATGAGCCGCCCGGAACCGCCTGCGGGAACTCGCCGCTTGAAAGCGACCATCGTGCCGTCTGGCGACAGCGACGGGCATTCGACGTCCTCGTGGATCACCCGCATCTGCCTTGCTGCGAGATCGCCTTCGACGAGGTAGAGCTTTCCTTCCGTTGCGAGCGTTGCATAGAAGTGTCCGCTGCGTCGGGCGAAGGTCACGCCCCAGAAGTTGATATCGGAGGCCTTGACGGGCACGCCTTCGCGCAGCACCGGCATCGTCTCGAGGTCGTCGACGATCACTTTTCCGCTTGCCGCGTCGATGATGGACGTGCGGGTGGAGAAGTCCGCACTCAGGTACGAGTGCCCGGTGACGAACACGGTCATGGCGGCCAGGCGTCCGTCGGAAGACATCCTTGCGCGGCTCGGGGCGCCGGCCAGCGCCATGCTGTGCGCGATGGTGAAATTGCGGTCGAAGACATGGGCGCGATAGGTCGTCAGCACGCCACGCCGGGCCTGCAGACAGATGCCGCGCCCGGCGGCGAAATGCACCCGATCGCAGCTCAGCGACGTGACGAACCGCTGCCTGTTTCGAGCCTCGAGGCCCTCGAGGCTTACGCGACCGTAAGTCTCGCCCAGCGCGGTGCTGCGAAACAGCATGTAGGGGCCTTCGCCCAGGCCCTCGAGCGCGGACGAGGCAGCGGATTGCCCTGATGCTGCCGAAGGCAACGACGGCAGCGCATCGAGCGGCACGACCGACAGCGGGCCGGCCGCCGCCGCAGCTTTCGCGCGCGAGGCGGCGTGCGCGGCGTAGCCCGCGACGGCCGCTGCGCTCACCACCACCACCGCCGAGAACAGCAGCACGCGGGTGCGACGCAAGGCTCCGCCGGGCGCCTGGCTGCTGCCGACCTGTTCGCCGAGGGGTGCGCTCATGGTCCCCGGCTCGTGTGCAGACGCATCCAGATTCGCGACGTGAACAGCGCGGCAACGGCGAGGCCGCCGGCGAAGAGCACGAGCGCGACTTCGATCCCCCACCCGTCCCACGCCGCGCCGAACATCACCGACGAGACAAGCCGTGAAAGCCCTGTGGCCGTGGTCAGGATCGCGAGTCCGCTCGCCAGCAAGGGGGCAGGCAACAGACCGCTCGCCGCGGCCATCAGGACACCGTCGGTGCATGCGTAGTAAGCGCCGAGCAGCGCCAGCGAAAGCAGCCCCATGAATACACTCGAGCCTGATGCGAACAAGCTCGCGCACGCGCACACCAGCAAGGCTTGTCCGAGCAGGAACACGCGGCCTCGGCCGATCCGGTCGCCGAGCCGGCCGGCCGGTATCGCGAGCAGCAGGTAGGTCATTGCCGTGGCGACGTAGAGCAGCGGGAAGAAGCCCACATCCATCGACGTCGTGCGCTGAAGCATGAGATAGAAGAACGAATCCGCGACGGTCACGAGGCCGAGCGCCGACCCGGCAAGCACGATGGCACGAAACCGGCGCTCGCGCAGCAGTCCGAAGGCGTTGGCTAGCGAGGGCGATTCGCTCGCCACGGTACCGGCTGCCGCCCGAACGTTGCGAACGAACAGCATCAGTACGGCAATGCCGACGATCGCAACGAAGAAGCTGGTGACGAATATGAGGTCATACGTCCCCGGCAGCAGCGCGAGGATCGCAAAGGCCACGAGTGGACCGAGCAAAGCGCCGGCCGTGTCGAAGGCGCGATGCACACCGAACGCGAGGCCCAGGCGCTCAGGGGCGCTGCTGAGCGAAATCAAGGCGTCGCGAGGGACGGTCCGAATGCCCTTGCCGAAGCGATCGAGCGCGATGACGCCCGACAGGACACCCCAGGCGTTGCCTGCGGCAAGCAGCCCGAGCTTGCAGACCGCCGAGAGCGCATAGCCTGCCGCAGCCACCTCTCGATGGCGGCGCCAGCGATCGGCGAGCAGACCGCTCGCCAGCTGGGCGACGGCGGCCGCACCCTGGTACACGCCATCGACGACGCCCAGCTGAAGCGGCGACAGGCGCAGCGCGAACACCATGTAGATCGGCAGGATCGACGACACCATCTCGGCCGAGATGTCGGTCAACATGCTTGTCATGCCCAGACAGAACACGTTCGGGCCGATGCCCGACCAACGCCCCGCGCGCAGCGCATCGAGCTTCTTCGGGTCGAGTGGGTACATGCCGCTGGAGTTCGGGTGGAACGGTCGGCCGGGTCCGAGAGCGTAATCCGATGCGATCGTCGACGTAACGGTACCTCCCCCTGGTTCGCGTGGTCAGCGGTTTGCGCCGCCCGCCCGAAGCCGCTACGGCGCAGCGGGACCGAGCAGCACCACCAGCGCGCCCGCGCCGCCCTCCGAACCCCGCGCCTGCACGAAAGCGAGCACCTCGCTCTTTTGCACCAGCCAACTGCGCACTTTGCCCTTGAGCACCGCCTGACGGCCCGGCGAGCCGTTGCCCTTGCCGTGCACTACGCGCACGCAGCGCAGACCGTGTCGGGCCGCGTCGCGCAGGAAGCCGGCCAGGCGCTCGCGGGCTTCGTCACGGCGCAGGCCGTGCAGGTCGAGCTGGGCCTGGATGGTCCAGCCGCCGCGACGCAGTTTGCGAACCACGTCGATGCCGACACCGTCGCGGCGAAAGGACAGGGCCTCGTCGGTGTCGAGCAGCGACTCCACGTCGAAGTCGTCCGACAGCGCCTCGCGCAGCACCGCGGCCTCGTCGCGCTGGCGCTGCACCGGCACCGGCTCGGGCCGCGGCCGGGCCATCGCCGCGCGGGCCGCGGCCTTGAGGGGCGTGACCGGGCCGACGCTGTGCACGAACAGGTCGCGCTCGCGGCGCAGCGCCAGTTCGCGGGCGAGCTGCTGTGCTTCACGCAGCTTGCTTTCGCGCGCCGCTTCGTCGAGCTGGCGCTTGAGTGAGCCCAGTCCGTGCAGGCCGGTGGACGGGGCGGCGGGGCGCTCACGCTCGCTCGCGCGGGACCTCGAGCCGCGGCGGCGCAGGGGCGGTGCGTTCACAGCAAGCCCCGCTCGGCAAACGACACCACGCCGCCGCGCGAGACGACGAAGTGGTCGAGCACGCGCACGTCCACCAGCGCCAACGCGGCCTTGAGCGTCTGCGTGAGCACTTCGTCGGCCCGCGAGGGTTCGGCCACGCCCGAGGGGTGGTTGTGCGCCAGGATCGCGGCGGCAGCATTGAGCGCCAGGGCGCGCTTGACCACCTCGCGCGGATACACGCTGGCCTGCGACAGCGTGCCGCGGAACAACTCCTCGAAAGCGAGCAGCCGCTGCTGGCTGTCGAGAAAAAGCACGGCGAAGACTTCGTGCTGCAGGCCGGCGAGTTGCAGCCGCAGGTAGTCCCTGACCGTCTGCGGCGCATCGAACACCGGCGCAGCGCTCAGCCGCTCGACCAGCGTGCGGCGCGCGATCTCCAGCACGGCGGCCAGCTCGGCGCGCTTGGCCGGGCCGAGCCCCCGCACACGCAGCAGCGCCTGCGGCTCGGCCGCCATCAGGCCGCCGAGACCGCCGAACTGATCGAGCAGGGCCTGCGCCATCTGCAGCACGTCTTGCCCCGCCGTGCCGGTGCGCAGCAGCAGCGCCAGCAGTTCGGCATCGGCCAGCGCTGCCGGCCCGCGGGAGAGCAGCTTTTCTCTAGGGCGCGCCTCGAGGGGCAGCTGATCGAACGACATGGCGGAAGGGCTCGGGTGGGGCAGGGGGCGGACACGGCGCGTCGGCCCCGCCCGCCGGTGGCTGCCGCGTTACTCCGGGAAAAGGAGCGACGTTTCCGGCAAGCCGGTGCCCCGCGAGGGGCAGAACGCAAAAACTACAATCGCCGCAGTCTATCGAAGCGAAAGCGCTGCCCTTGGAACAGCTTCAACAGGTTCGCTCCGGGTCTTTCCTGACCTTGCACTACCGGCTCGCCGGCGCCGATGGCGCGGACCTCATCAACACCTTCGGCGACAACCCGGCCACCTTGTCGCTGGGTTCCGGCGAGCTGGCGCCGGCCATGGAGCAGCGCCTGCTGGGCCTGACCGAGGGCACCCGCGCTCGCTTCGAGCTTGCGCCGGGCGAAGCCTTCGGCGATCGCAATCCCGAGCTGCTGCAGCGCGTGGCGCTGGCGGTGCTGCGCGAACACGGCGACCCGAACGAGACCTACAGCGTGGGCGACGTGTTGCAGTTCCCCACGCCCGGCGGCCAGGGGCGCTTCGCCGGCGTGCTGCGCGAGCTGGGCCCGCAGGACGAGGACTGGGCGCTGTTCGACTTCAACCATCCGCTGGCCGGCCGGCCGCTGTCTTTCGAAGTGCATGTGATCGGGGTGCTCGAATGAGCCTGGAACGAGTCAGCGGTGACGAACAAGGCGGCGTGACCGACGTGCTGCTGGCCGAGCCGCGCGGCTTTTGCGCCGGCGTGGACCGCGCGATCGAGATCGTCGAGCGCGCCATCCGCAAGTTCGGTGCGCCCATCTACGTGCGCCACGAGATCGTGCACAACACCTACGTCGTCAACGATCTCAAGACCAAGGGCGCCATCTTCATCGAGGATCTGGCCGACGTGCCGCCCGGCGCAACGCTCGTCTTCAGCGCCCACGGCGTGAGCCGCGCGGTGCGCGACGAAGCCAGGGCGCGCGGGTTCTCGGTGTTCGACGCCACCTGCCCGCTGGTGACCAAGGTGCACGTGGAAGTCGCCAAGCTGCACAAGGAAGGCTTCGACTTCATCATGATCGGCCACAAGGGCCACCCCGAGGTCGAGGGCACGATGGGTCAGCTCTCGGAAGGCATTCATCTCGTGGAAGACGTGAAAGACGTCGAGCGCCTGCAGATCGGCCAGCCCGAGCGGCTGGCGGTGGTGACGCAGACCACGCTGTCGGTGGACGACGCCGCCGAGATCCTGGCCGCCGTGAAAAAGCGCTTCCCGCAGGTGCGCGAGCCCAAGCAGCAGGACATCTGCTATGCCACGCAAAACCGCCAGGACGCCGTCAAGGTGCTGGCGCCGCAGGTCGACGTGCTGGTGGTCGTGGGCAGCCCGACCAGCTCCAACAGCACCCGCCTGCGCGAGCTGGCCGAGCGGCTCGGTACGCCGGCCTACATGGTCGATTCGGCGGAAGAGCTGCAGCCCCAGTGGTTCGACGGCCACGGACGCGTCGGTCTGACCGCGGGCGCTTCCGCGCCCGAGCTGCTGGTGCAGCAGGTGATCGATCGGCTGCGCGCGCTCGGGGCGGTGTCGGTGCGCAAGATCACCGGCGTTCAGGAGAACGTGCAGTTCCCGCTGCCCTTGGGCCTGGGCGACAAGTCGATGCGAGGCTTCGAATAACGCCATGCTCGACATCACCGTGCTGCGCAAAGACCTCGACGGCGTCGTCGCCCGCCTGCAGGCGCGCCAGTCTCCGCAGCCCTTTCTCGACGTGGAGCGATTCACTTCGCTGGAGGCTGAACGCAAGGCCCTCCAGACCCGCACCGAAGAGTTGCAGGCGCGGCGCAACCAGCTTTCCAAGCAGATCGGTCAGCTCAAGGCCAAGGGCGAGGACACGGCTGCGGTGATGGCCGAAGTGGCCGGCTTGGCGGACGCGCTGAAGACCGGCGCCGAGCGGCTGGAGGCAATCCAGACCGACCTGCACGCGCTGCTGATGGCCTTGCCCAACCTGCCGCAGCCGAGCGTGCCGGTCGGTGCGGACGAGGGCGGCAACGTCGAGGTGCGGCGCTGGAGCCCGCGGGGCGATGCGCCGCCCCGCTTCGATTTCACGCCGCGGGATCACGTCGAGCTGGGCGCGCCGCTGGGTCTGGACTTCGACACCGCGGCCAAGCTGTCCGGCGCGCGCTTTTCCTTCCTGCGCGGGCCGATCGCGCGGCTGCACCGCGCGCTGGCCACCTTCATGCTCGACGTGCAGACCCAGGAGCACGGCTACACCGAGTGCTATACGCCCTACATCGTGAACCGTGAAGTGCTCGAAGGCACCGGCCAGTTGCCCAAGTTCGAAGCGGACATGTTCTGGGTGACGCGCGGCGGCGACAGCGAGGCGACGACGCAGTACCTCATCTCCACGTCCGAGATTTCGCTCACCAACAGCGTGCGCGAGCAGGTCCTCGACGCGGCGCAACTGCCGATCAGGCTCACCGCCCACAGCCCGTGCTTCCGCTCCGAAGCCGGCAGCGCCGGGCGCGACACGCGCGGCATGATTCGCCAGCACCAGTTCGACAAGGTCGAGATGGTGCAGGTCACGACGCCCGACACCAGCGATGCAGCGCTCGAGCAGATGGTGGGCCATGCCGAGGCGATCCTGAAGAAGCTCGAACTGCCTTATCGCGTCGTGCTGCTGTGCAGCGGCGACATGGGCTTCGGCGCGGCCAAGACCTACGACCTCGAGGTCTGGCTGCCGGCGCAGGACACCTACCGCGAGATCAGCTCGTGCTCCAACTGCGAAGCGTTCCAGGCGCGCCGCATGCAAACGCGTTTTCGGGCCGCGTCTGGCAAGAACGAGCTGGTGCACACGCTCAACGGTTCGGGCTTGGCGGTGGGGCGCGCGCTGGTCGCGGTGCTGGAGAACGGGCAGCAGGCCGATGGCTCCATCGCTGTGCCGGCGGTGCTCCGGACCTACCTCGGCGGCACCGAGGTTCTGCGCGCCTGATCCCCTATACTTGCCGGCTTCGCCGACCCCGGCGAGACCACGGTTTTCATCTGGAGAGGTGGCAGAGTGGTCGAATGTACCTGACTCGAAATCAGGCGTGCGGTATAACCGCACCGAGGGTTCGAATCCCTCCCTCTCCGCCATGAATCAAGCAAATACGGGCCTTCGCGGCCCGTTTTGCTTTCCTACCCATGCTTTAACCAGCGTCCGTGCGCGGGGTGCTCGCCCGGCTGGCGCACGGCGTTCTCTTGCCTGGTTCGCGGGTGTCTGGTGACCATCCCCATCACTCCGGGAACAACCCTGCCACGATCTTCATCGGCAGGAACAGGCGGGTTGGCTGCTGCTGCAGCGGCCAGAAATCGAAGTGTTTGTAGAACGCTTCGCCCGCGGCGTCCTTGGCATCGACCACGATGGCCATCGCCGCGATCCGGTCTGCGGCGTCAAGGCTGCGGTGCAGCGCATCCATCAGCAAAAACTCGCCGAGACCCTTGCCTTTTTGGCCTTGATCGACGGCAAGTCTGCCGAGCAGCGTCACCGGCATCTGCGGATAGCGCGGAAGCTTCTTGCTCAGCTCGGCAGGCAGTTCGTCGGCGGTGATGATCGAGGCAGACAGGGTGTAGTAGCCCAGTACGGTGCTGGCCGGAGGCGCTACGAGCACAAAAGGTGCAGCGACGCGCTTCTCGGCGTCCTGCCGGGCCTGCTGCCGCAGGTAGCGGTCAAGCGCGTCACTACCGCACGCGAATGCGCTGCGATCGTGGCTCTTGGCGAGGGGCGCGACGCGGTAGGCGTGACCGGTTTGAGCAATCACTGCCCCATCTGCTGGCGGTACTAGGCGGCGGCTTTGCGCAGACGGGCGCCGGGGGGGGAGGATTGAGCAACGCGGACACGAACGCGATTTGCTCTTTGCGGGTCAGGCGGATGGCTTCGTGCTCCTGGATAAGCTTGGCGGCGGCTTCCTGGGCGCTGGCCACCACGAACTCGCTCAAGGTGCGGCCCGACAGGGCGGCTGCATGCTGCAGCAGCGCCTTCTGATCCGTCGTGACACGGGCTTCCAAGCGCGCGCCGCGCGCTTTGTTGGTCTCGGTCGTTTCGGTCAGCATGA
>NZ_JACDCU010000503.1 GCF_013817365.1 Methylibium sp.
TTGCTACGCGCCCGATGCGCGCTTCGACGACCCGGTGTTCGGCCTGTCGGGGCGCGCTCCGATCGGCGGCATGTGGCGGATGTTGTGCGAAGGGGTCAAGGCGCAGGGGCGCGCCGACTGGCGTCTAGAGTTCCGCCACATCGCCGTCGAGCGCGGCGCGGGTCGCGCGCACTGGGAAGCGCGTTACCGCTTCAGCCCGACGGGCGCGCGCGTGCACAACGTGGTCGATGCCGAGTTCAGTTTCAACGACAACGGGCTGATCCGAACGCACCTCGACCACTTTGACCTGTGGCGCTGGTCGCGCCAGGCGCTCGGCACCAAGGGTCTGCTGCTCGGCTGGATGCCTTGGTTCAACGCGCAACTCCGCATCGAGGCGGCACGCCGGCTCGACGCATGGTGTGCGCGAGCGCCGCAATAGACCGCAATCGACCAAAGGCTGTCGCTGCCGTTGTTGCCGGTGCGACCGGCGGACAAGCGTCCGCAGGGCGGCCCGAGGCACTTCCTTGCCCGGCACACCACGACAGGCACGACAGCCTACGGCAGGCCCGCCGACAAAAAACGTCGGCCGGCTCCGCAAGCCGATGTCACCGCAGTCGCCACCGGCAGCACGCGGCGTGACAGACCGCACGCCGGCTCGGCGGACGACTGGCGCTCCTGCGGGTGTACCCCGAGTTCGGCCACGCTGGCACGCAAGCTGCGAACGCTCCGCTCACACGCAGGAGATCCGCATGGCATTGAGTTTCAAACCCTGGCAGCGCATGAACCCCGCACGCGGCGTGCCGCTCGGCGGCGGCTCCTCGGTGCTGCGCCTGGCCGCGCGCGAGCGTCAGGCCAGTGCCAAGACGCCCGCCTGGCTGGCCGGTCTGACCCGCGCGATGCGCTCGGCAGGCCCTGGCAGCGGCGCTCGGCCCCTGCATGCTGTGCTGGCCGGCGGCGATTTCGCGCCGAGCGAATGGCTCAGCGCGCGCTGAACCGCGCACCCTGAAAGCACGTTGCCCGATTCAATTTTTCAGCTGTATTCACGGGACTTCCGCCATGAACACGCCCCAGCGCCTATCGTTCGCACCGACCGCAACCCTGGGTCACCAGCGTCACGGCTCGCACGTCGCGCTCGCGCTGTCGGTCGAGGCGCGCAGTCCCGTGCTGCCGTCGCGCGGCGCATCGCGGCAGCTCGAGCTGCCGTTCCTTGCGCAGCCGGCGGCGCTACATCACAGGTTGCGGACCGGTTGACTGTCCACAGGGGAGCGGGCGGGTCGGGAGGTTGAGAGCGAGCTTCCGACCAAACAACGTCCCGCTTCCCTTTTTTATTTCTGCGGGCCGCTGCTGCGGCCGTTCTTCGTTTGCCGTCGCGAGCGTGTCGCCGCAGGGCGGCTATACGGTCACTCAGCGACGGGTCGATTTCTGATGATCGGCGATCAGCCGTCGCGCGCTGGCCCGCAGCGTGGGCTCATCGAGCGATTCGAGTTCGAGCCCCTGTGCGGCGTCGAAATCGACGTGGTTCTTGCGCGAAGACCGCGCGTACGCCAGGTCGTAGTGGTGGGTCATGAGGCGCTCGAACAACTCGGCAGCCTGACCCTCCCGGGCCAGCCGCTGCCACAAGGCCATCTCCTCGTTGCCGACCAGCGGCGCGAGCTTGGCGAGCAGGGCCACCATGCCGGGCAGATCGGCCTCGAAATGGGCGTAATCCTCTCGCCAAAGCTTGACGCGCTCGGCCATCGGCGCCATGACCCGGATGATCGGTGCGTCGTGGATTGCCTCGAACAGCCCCTGGCTCAGCTGCACGGCACCGATCCGTTTGCTCTCGGCTTCGACCCACACCACCTTGGCGGGCGCGAAGGAACGGAGCCGGTCGTAAACCAGCGTGTCGAAGTACTTCTGCGATGGCTGCGCCACCCCCGGCACGGCGCCGATGAGCGAGCCCCGGTGCGAGGCCAGGCCTTCGAGGTCGAGCACCTGCGCGCCCTCGGCCTCCAGGGCCTTCAGCAGCCGCGTCTTGCCGGCGCCGGTGGGCCCGGCGAGGACGCGGAACTCGAACGACGGCACGACCTTGTCGAGCCCGGCCATCACCCAGCGGCGGTAGTTCTTCCAGCCGCCCTTGATCGTGTCGACCCGAAAGCCGATGGTGCGCAGGTTGTCGGCCCACAGCTTGGAGCGCTTGCCGCCGCGAAAGCAGTACACGAGGATGCGCTCGTCGGGTGACACGTCCTTGATCACGCGCTCGACGTGATCGGCCATGCGCCGCATGGCATACGCCACGCCGATCATGTAGGCCGCATGCGTGTCGCTCTTGTGCAGCGTGCCCACTTCGGCGAACTCGGGCTGATCGACCACCGGCAGGTTGACGGCGCCGGGCACGTGGTCCTCCTGGAACTCCTTCTCGGTCCTCGCATCGATGATCATCGCGTACGAGGAAAACGGCAGCACCCGGAGATCGGGTTCGTCCGCGGTTTCGACCGTTCGGGTGAGCTGGGGCATGGGATCGGAGTCTTTCGACGGAGGAGGCACAGGCCGTGAATTCTGGGCCTTTCGGCCCCTGCCGGATCGAAAGCCCGCGCTCGAAGCGGATGGATGGCGCAGCATCTGCGCGCGCTCCCGTACTGTCCTGGCATGGCGCGGCCCCCGGGGACGCGGGATAGCCGCGGCGGGGGGCGGCGCGACAATCCGCATCGCTGCAGTACCGCATTCGCCCGAGGAGTTTCATGCTCAACGT
>NZ_JACDCU010000504.1:0-1545 GCF_013817365.1 Methylibium sp.
ATCGATCCCAAGCCGTTCATCTGGACCGCACGCGCGTCCGACATCCTGGCCAAGGTCACGCGCGCCAAGACGGCACTTGCCGCCATCGTTGGATAAGTACAGAACAGAGCGGCGCACTGCACTAGGTTTTCGTGCCCGTCAGCGGGTGAATCCGCAAGCGTAAGCGGTCGTTCCAGCGGACCGCCCAATGTGGCCTCCGAACTTCACCGTGAGCCACCAGAGCTGCGTCGCCCATCCCGCAAGGCCTGCAGCGTAAGATTCACAGCCAATCACGGAGCCGAGCCATGACTGATCTGGTCACTGAGTTGTCTCAACGCGCACGCGAGCTTGCACCGGAAGATCGCGCCCGCCTCGCCGAAGAGCTGCTTGCCTCGCTCGAAGGTGACCTCGAGCCGGAAGTCGATGCTGCCTGGGACGAAGAGCTACGTAAGCGCATTGCAGAGGTCGAAAGTGGCGTTGTCGAACTCGTACCGGCCAGCGAGGTTTTCGCGCGAGTCCGCCGAACATTGCGGTGAAGCCCGTCAGGTTTCACCCGGAAGCACAAGTCGAATTCGCAGCCGAGGCCAAGTACTACGACGAACGGTCCCCCGGTCTCGGTGAGCGCTTCACCAGCGAAATCGAGGCGGCAGTCGAGCTTGCTTCTGCTTTTCCGCAGATGGGGTCGCCCCACAAGTACGGTACCCGTCGCGTCTTCCCCAAGAGATTTCCTTTTTCGGTCGTCTACCAAGATCTCGGATTCGAGCTGGTCATTCTCGCCATTGCACCTTTCCCTCGAAAGCCGGTGTACTGGCGCAAGCGAAAAAGTGGCGGCTAAGAAGCTCAGCGACTCTTGACAAGCGGCAGCGGCATGAAGAACGCCTTTTTACTGGTTCTCGCTGCAGTGGGCGTCGCACTGATCACCTGGGGCTTTTGGCGCTTCGCAGGGGACTATGGATTCGGTGTCGTCTCGACTGCAGCACTGCTGGCACTCACTGTCGACAACATCAGATTGCGACGCCAGTTCCACGCTCGACCGAAGGAGACTCGATGATCCCTCTCGACGACCTGCTCCTCTTCTCCGGCGCCGCGCTGCTGATGGCGCTGACGCCGGGGCCGAACATGATCTATCTGATCTCGCGCTCCATCAGCCAGGGGCGCAAGGCGGGCGTCATCTCGCTGTTCGGCGTTGTTGCGGGTTTCCTGGTGCACATGTTCGCGGCGGCCGTCGGCCTGACGGCGCTCTTTCTCGCCGTGCCGCTCGCGTACGAAGTGCTCAAGTGGGCCGGTGCGCTCTACCTGCTCTGGTTGGCATGGCAGGCCGTACGGCCCGGCGCCCGGTCGCCGTTCGAAGCCAGGGACCTTCCGGACGATTCAACGCGCAAGCTCTTCTTCATGGGCTTTCTCACGAACCTGCTCAATCCGAAGATCGCGGTGTTTATCTCGCCATCTTTCCGCAGTTCATTTCGCCGCAGCACGGCTCGGTGTTTCTTCAAAGTATTCAACTCGGGTTGACGCAGATCTTCTGGAGTTTCTCGGTCAACCTGCTCATCGCGCTAGGGCCTGTTA
>NZ_JACDCU010000504.1:1555-2699 GCF_013817365.1 Methylibium sp.
ATCGCGCTAAGCGCCGCGCACATCGCGTCCTGGTTCTCACGCAACCCGACGTGGCTGGCCGTTCAGCGCTATGTCATGGGCTTCGTTCTGGCCGCGCTGGCGGTTCGGCTTGCGCTCGAACCACGCCGCGCCGTATGAGGCAGCAAGCGCCGTTGAACAACTAACATGGCGCGTCTTGTCCTTGATGATCGGAACGCCGTCATGCTCACCGTCGATGACTTCAACCGGCGAGGCGCCGAAAACCTGCCCGGGCACCTCGGCATCGTCATCACGCGCGTGGCTACGTCGACTGTCACGGCCGAATTGCCGGTGTCGAAGCAGCTCATGGCGCCCAATGGGTTTCTGCACGCCGGCAGCGTGGTCACGCTGGCCGATACCTGTTCAGGCTACGGCTGCCTCGCCAGCCTGCCGGAAGGCGCGACGGGCTTCACGACCATCGAGCTCAAGTCCAACCACCTCGGCACGGCGCGAGACGGCAGCATCGAATGCACGGCCACGGCGGCGCACCTGGGCAGGACCACGCAGGTGTGGGACGCGGTGGTCAAGCACAAGGAATCGGGCAAGACGATTGCGCTCTTTCGCTGCACGCAGATGGTGCTGTACGCCAAGAACAGCGCCTGAGTATTCGCCGCGGCGGTGATCTGCCGCCTGCCCTGCCGAAACCACCGCTGCCACTCTCGCCCCGAGCCCGACCATGTACATCCCCGCCCACCACGCCGAGCCGGACATCGCCGTGCTGCACGCGCTCATCCGCGCGCAGCCGCTGGGCACCTGGGTGACGCAGGGCGAGGGCGAGTTGCTCGCCAACCATGTGCCCTTCCTGCTCGATGCGAGCCGCGGCGAGCACGGCACGCTGGTCGCGCACGTGGCGCGGGCCAATCCGGTGTGGCGGTCGTTCTCGAAGAGCGTGGCGTCGGTGGTGGTCTTCCAGGGTGCGCAGACCTACATCACGCCGTCCTGGTATGCGAGCAAGCGCGAGCACGGCAAGGTGGTGCCGACGTGGAACTACGCTGTTGTGCATGCGCACGGCATGCCGCGCGCCATCGAGGACCGCGACTGGGTGCTCGCGCTCGTCAGCCGGCTGACGAAGACGCACGAGGCCGCCCGCGCTCAGCCTTGGCAGGTGTCGGACGCGCCGGCCGAC
>NZ_JACDCU010000135.1 GCF_013817365.1 Methylibium sp.
GCTGGCTGGCCTCTGGGAGCTGGTCAGGATCGCCAAGCCGGGCGACAAGCAGGAGCTGTGGATCCTTTTCAAGAAGCGGGGCGACGCGTTCGCACGGCCGAGAGCGGCCTACGACGTGGTGACCGCACTGCCGGACAGCGTCATCGCCAAGCCCTTGGCTGCGCCCGCCTCGAGTTCCTACCGGCCACCGCAACCCGCATCAGCCCCGAAAGGCAGCGCCACGTCCGTCTCCGGCCGATCGAAGACGTCCAGGGCGAGCAGCGCCGTTCCAGGCGCCATCAAGGCTCCGCTGCCCGAGAAGATGTCGCCGCAGCTTGCGACGCTCGCCACGGGCGTCCCCGCATTCGGGCAGTGGATCTACGAGATCAAATTCGACGGCTACCGATTGATGTGCCGCATCTCGGATGGCAAGGCATCGCTCATCACCCGAGGCGGCCACGACTGGTCTGCCAAGATGCCCGGCCTGGTCGCCGAGCTGCAGGGCCTCGGGCTGAAGTCCGCATGGCTCGACGGCGAGATCGTTGTGTTCGGCGACGACGGGCTGCCGAGTTTCAACGCGCTGCAGAAGTCTTTCGACCGCCCCACCGTTTCGGCCGGGATCGACTACTTTGTCTTCGACCTTCCCTACTTCGAAGGCTACGACCTGAGGGCAGTCGAGCTGATCGAGCGACGCCGCTTGCTGAAGGCTTTCCTCGAAGAAAAGGGCAGCGAGCACGTCCGCTTCAGCGCCGACTTTCCCGGCGACGCGGCCTCGGTGCTCCAGTCGGCAGTCAAGCTGGGCCTGGAGGGCGTGATGGCCAAGCGCAGCGACGCGCCCTATTCATCGACACGCTCCGAGGCCTGGCTCAAACTCAAATCCAAGCTGCGCCAGGAGTTCGTCGTCTGCGGCTACACCGACCGCAGCGACGGATCGCCGCAGATCGGCAGCCTGCTGCTGGGGCTCTACGACGACGCGGGCGAACTCGTCTCGGTCGGCAGCGTCGGCACCGGCTGGAATGCCGAAGAAGCGGCTCGGCTCAAGAAGAAGCTGGCCAAGCTGGAGATCGCGAAGGCACCATTCCCCGCCGGTGCGGCCAAGCCGGGTCGATGGTCCCGCCGCCCAGTGGGCAGCGAGCGATGGGTCAAGCCGCGCGTCGTGGCCGAAGTGGAGTACCGCGAGATGACGCCGGACGGCCAGATTCGCCACGCCTCCTACGTCGCGCTGCGTACCGACAAACCCGCAAAGGCCATCCGCAGGGAGATCGCCAGGACGCCAGCTGGCGGCTTGCCCGTGATGTCGTCGGCAGCCGCCATCCGGGTCACGCACGGCGAGCGGGTCATCGACGCGAGCACGGGACTGACCAAGCTCGACCTCGTGCGCTACTACGAGTCGGTGGCCGACTTCATCCTGCCGCACTTAAAGGGAAGGCCGTGTTCGCTGGTTCGCGGACCGACGGGTGTGGACGGTTCGCTGTTCTTCCAGAAGCACAGTGAGCGTACGGCGATCCCCGGGCTCAAGAACATGGATCCGGCGCTGTGGCCGGGGCATGACGCGCTGCTCGAGGTCGATACCGTGCAAGCCCTCGCCGGCGCCGCGCAGATGAATGCCATTGAGTTCCACACCTGGAATTCGACCGACAAGAACATCAACGCGCCGGACCGGATGATCTTCGACCTCGACCCCGGTGAAGGCACGGCATGGGGGCACGTCCAGGAGGCAGCGACCCTCGTGCGGGGCCTCTTGCAGGAACTCGGGCTCGAGGCCTGGCTGAAGACCAGCGGAGGCAAGGGCCTGCATGTGGTCGTGCCTTTGACCCCGAAGCTCGACTATGACGCGGTGAAGGACTTCTCCCAGGCCATCGTGCAGCATCTTGCCCGGGTGATCCCTGCAAGGTTTGTCGCCAGGAGCGGGCCGTCGAATCGCGTCGGGAAGCTGTTCGTGGACTACCTGCGCAATGGGCATGGTGCGACGACCGCCGCGGCGTTCTCGGCACGCGCGAGGGCCGGCCTGGGCGTGTCGATGCCGGTCGCATGGGATGCCCTGTCCAAGCTCAAAGGGGGCGCGCACTGGAACATCGCCACCGCGCGGGAGCATCTGTCGTTCCAGAGTTCAGATCCCTGGGCGGGATACTGGAAGAAGAAGCAGACCCTGAACGCGGCAATGAAGACGCTGGGGTTCAGGCCAGCAGCGTCGCGCCGCGGGGGCAGGTGAGCAGCGATGCGAATCGCGACCTGGAACATCAACAACATCCATTCGCGCTTGCCGCTGTTGCTGGCGTGGCTGGACGCGACCCGGCCGGACGTCGTTGCCTTGCAGGAGATCAAGTCCACCGAGCGGGACTTTCCCATGGCGGAACTCCAGTCGGCGGGCTACGGCGCATTGGTCGTCGGACAGAAGACGTGGAATGGCGTCGCGCTGCTGGCTCGCGGATCCGACCCTGTGCTCATCCGGCGCGCACTGCCGGGGGACCCACAGGACGCTCAGGCCCGGTACCTGGAAGCGGCCATCGGGGGCGTCATCGTGGCGTCGCTGTACCTGCCCAATGGCAATCCCTGGCCGGGGCCGAAGTTCGACTACAAGCTTGCGTGGTTCGAACGCCTCATCGCACACGCGGCCGAGTTGTGGAAGACGGATCATCCGGTCGTTCTCGCAGGCGACTACAACGTCGTTCCCACCGACGCCGATATCTACTCGCCAAAAACATGGCTCGACAATGCCCTGCTCCAGCCAGAGCCGCGGGAGGCCTACCGCCGGCTGCTAGAACAGGGCTGGACCGATGCCCTGCGCAAGCTGCATCCGCAGGAGCCGGTGTACACCTTCTGGGACTACCGCCGAAACCGCTGGGCGCGCAATGCGGGGTTGCGGATCGACCATTTGCTGCTCAGCAAATCACTGAAGGCCAGGCTCGTCGGCGCAGGGGTCGACAAACCGGTTCGGGGGATCGAAGGAGCCAGCGACCACGCGCCGGCTTGGGTCGACTTGGCTTGATGCCGTGGCGCGGTCTGCATTCCGTCAACTCACGCCGATCCGGCACGCGGTTGGCCGAGGAAGAATCGGACCATCTCGGCTGAAGCGTCAGGTCCCGCGCCGTCCGTGTAGGACCCGCTGGCGTGACCGCCAGACCAGGCATGTCCCGCACCATGCAACACCCATGACTCGATGCGCGGGTGTCCCGCCGCGTCCGCGTGCACGGTGCGGCTGAAGGCGCGTCCTCGCGGCGTCTTGCTTTCGTGGATGCTTACGCGCAGCGCTGACTCGCCCAACGTTGCCGCATGGGCGCTGCAGGCTTGCTGAATGATTTCGGCCCCGTTCGCCTGTCTCACCGTGTGATCCCGGTCGCCATGAAAAACGATGATGGGCACGGCATGCAAGACTTTCGTGTGCGGCGCAGATGCCGTGCCCGGCAGGTTCGCCGGGCCACCCATCGAACGGCGGCTCGCCTTCATGGCGGCCAGGGCGGAGGGGATGTCGTGCGCCGCGCGGTACGGCAGGCCGGAATGGGCACCGATCGCGGCGTAGAGATCGGGATAGGTCTCGCCCATGACCACCGCCATGGCCGCACCAGCCGAGAGCCCCGCCACGAAGATGCGGCGTGGGTCCACGAGGTGATGCAACGCGACCTCGCGCGTGATGCCGGCAATCAGCGAAGGCTCGCCGCTGTCGCGCATCTGATCTTGCGCATTGAACCAGTTCCAGCACTTCGATGCGTTCGCGTTCGCTGCCTGCTCTGGGTAGACGACGAGGAACCCATGCTCTTCGGCCAGCCGATTCATCTGCGTGCCGGCTGCGAAGTCGTCGGGCGATTGGGTGCAGCCATGGAGCATCACGATCATCGGCACCGGCGTTTCCGGAATGCGCGTGGGCACATAGAGCTTGTAGGCTCGTTTTCCTGCTCGATTGCTGAACTCGCGCGTCACGAACTGTCCTGGCGCTGGAGGCTCGTTCGTGACTGGCGCGCGACGCGTCGCAGTGCCTTCGTCCGGCGTTGTGCTCACGACGCGTGCCACCACGTCGATGACCGAGGAGTCAACGCCCTGTGGCGCCGGTGCGCTCTCCATACCGGCCGATGCGAGCGCCCGCCGGATGGTTTCAGTCACGTCCAGCATCGGCCCCGACTTGGTCTGCAGGCCGGCCGACGCAAGGGCGCGCTCGATCGTTTCGGTGATGTTGGTGCTGTTGAAGGCTGGTGCCCGTGGTGCGAAACGGTGGTTCATGAGGAGCTTTCTGCTGAAAGTGGAAGAGTTAAATCATTCGATCGGCCAGTGCGCGGCGCACTGCAGCGCTGGCATGGAAAGCGCCAAGGACCGAAACCGATTCAATGGCAGCGCGGGCCAACTCCGGCGTGACGTCGTCGGCAATGCGTGCGAGCCCGACGACCTGTAGCCGCAAGCGCTCGCCGCTGGCGGCTGCGCGCTCCAGGTCAGCCCGGCTGCAGTCCAACAGCCCGACCATCAAGGTGCGGCGGGAGACGGTCTGCTTGAGGGCATCCGCGTGCGAGACCAGCTGGTTTCGTACGGCGGTACGAACCAGGTCGGAGCGGTTTGAATAGAAGCCCTCCTGCACCAGCAGGTCGACTTGGCCGAGATCGACGACACCCATGTTGATGGTCATCTTCTCCGTCTCGCCGACCCGTTGTCTGGGTTCGATCACCTTGCTCAGCATTGTTAGCCATCCATATGGAATCTATTTGGATGTCCATTAGAGCATATTTTTGGCACTAGGGTGCGATGCGCGGGAGAAGAGGCAGGCGTTCGACGTCGCGCTCGCGCAGTGATGCGATGCCCTCGGTAGCGCGCGCGGGATGCCGTTGCGGCGCAGAGCATGAATGACGTGAGTGCCAGGCTGGCGCCGACCGAACTCGGGGGCTGCCCGGATAGGTGCCCGCTTTGTGCGGTTCGGCTGGCCCGGGTGTCCCGACGTTCTGGGACAAATGTGGACGGCCGCCTATTGCGGGTGGAAGTAAAGGGACCGACTGGCAGGCTTCGGCCAAAGCAGGTGGTATTTCTGGAGCGCATTCGTGTCGCTGGCGGGGTGGCCTTCATGGCCCGGGACTGCCGCGACGTGTTGTGCGAGTTGAAGTGAAGGAGAAGCCATGTCCACCATCGAACGCCGTGTCACCGAACTTGAGCGCACCGCGCTCAATGAGGCGCCGCTGAAGTGATGCTGAAAAAGCGACCGGGCGACAGCAGCGGGGCCGCGCGGCTTCTGTTGGAGCGAACTGTCGCCCCCCTGAAGGCGACGGAGCCCACCGTCCTCGTGCAGATGCCCGACAACACGCTTACGGATCAAGGCCGGGCTGTGCTGGCCGCGGTGGCCGCAGGCACGATGGCGCCCACTCAAGGAGCCGCGCTGCTTGCATCCCCTGGGCACCCTCGCCAAGCTCACAGAGGTCGCGCGGGACTCGTCCATTTAGGCCAGATCGACACATAGAGGGTGCTCGAGCGCATCCAGCGCGTTGCCGAGACTGCGGCCGATGAGGAACTCCATCGACAGGTAGTAGACACGCGCACCTTGGCGGCGCGCTCGGCGGCCTGCGTGTGCACCCAGCGCTCGGCCAGCTGCTGACGCGCCTCATGCGCCACGGCGCGCATCAGTTCGGACGGCGCGGCCTCCTCCGGCGACACGCCCACCGTGGTGACCAAGTGATGGTTCAGCTCCGACAACGCGGTGCGGTCGCTGCGATTCCTGCGGTCGAATTTCATCGGTGGGTTGCCCCTCAGCAGTTGCGGCACGTGGCGAGTACCGACGCAGTGATTGCGCTAGGTCGCCGCGGCGTGCACCATCCAGCGTGCCACCGGCCCTTCGGAGACGACATGCATTCTGCGGAACTGGCTCGCAATCTGGATCTCCCGAAACGAGCCGTCGCGCTGGTGCTTGCGGGGGGACGCGGGAGCCGGCTTAAAGATTTGACCGACCGCCGCGCGAAACCGGCGGTGTACTTCGGCGGGAAATTTCGGATCATCGACTTTACGCTGTCGAACTGCATGAACTCCGGGCTGCGGCGCATCGGCGTCATCACCCAGTACAAGTCGCACAGCCTGCTGCGCCACCTGCAGCGCGGCTGGGCCTTCCTCAAAAGCGAGATGAACGAATTCGTCGATCTCCTGCCCGCTCAACAGCGGCTCGACGAGGAGTCGTGGTACCGCGGCACCGCCGACGCCGTGTGGCAGAACCAGGACATCATCGACGGCTACGACGCCGACTACGTGTTCGTGCTGGCCGGCGACCACATCTACAAGATGAACTATGCGCTGATGCTCGCCGACCACGTGGCCAGCGGCGCCGAATGCACCGTCGGCTGCTTCGCGGTGCCGCGCGAGCAAGCCACCGCCTTCGGCGTGATCGCGGTCGATGAGCAGATGCGCATCGTCGATTTCGTCGAGAAGCCCGCCGATCCGCCGGCCATGTCCGGCCGGCCTGACATGGCGCTGGCCAGCATGGGCATCTACGTCTTCAACCGACAGTACCTGAACGACGAACTGAAGCGCGACATCGAAGATCCCGGCTCGTCGCACGATTTCGGCAAGGACATCATTCCCGCTGCGGTACGCAACCGGTGCGCGGTGGCCCACCCGTTCAGCCTCAGCTGCGTGTCGACCCACCAGGGCGACGAGCCCTACTGGCGCGACGTCGGCACGATCGACGCCTACTGGGACGCCAACATCGACCTCACTGCCACCGTGCCGCAGCTCGACCTGTACGACACGCGCTGGCCGATCTGGACCTACCAGCAGCAGTTGCCGCCTGCCAAGTTCGTGCACAACCAGCCCGATCGCCGCGGCTCGGCGGTCGAGTCGATGGTATCGGGCGGCTGCATCGTCTCGGGCGCAGTGTTTCGCTCCGTGCTGTTTTCCAGCGTGCGCGTCCATTCGCACGCCAAGGTGGACTGGGCCGTCGTCCTGCCCGGCGTGGAAGTCGGGCGCGGCGCGCGCATGACACGCGCGGTGATCGACCGTGGCTGCATCATCCCGGACGGCATGGTGATCGGCGAAGACCCCGCGGAGGACGCCAGGCGCTTCCATCGCAGCGAGAGCGGCATCACGCTCGTCACCCGCGAGATGCTCGCGCGGCTGGTTTGAAGGCGTCCGCCGCTGTGCCGAGAGTGCTCCAGTTGGCAGCGGAGATCTATCCGCTGGTCAAGACCGGTGGCTTGGCCGACGTGGTCGCCGCACTGCCGCCGGCCCTTGTTCGTGCCGGCGCGGACGTGCGCCTGCTGCTGCCCGGCCTGCCCGCCATCGCCGAAGCCCTGCTGCAACCGGACACGGTTGGCGAGATCGGCCCGGCCTTCGGAGCCGCCCGCATCACGCTGCGACTCGGCCGCCTGCCGGGCAGCCCCGTTCTGGCCTATGTGGTCGATGCGCCCTACCTGTACCGCCGCGGCGGCGGCCCGTACCAGGACGACCGCGGAGCGGATTGGCCGGACAACCTGCAGCGCTTCGCACTGCTTGGCTGGCTGGGCACCCACCTCGCCGCCGGTGAGCTCGACCCGGGCTGGACGCCGGACGTCGTGCACGCGCACGACTGGCATGCGGCGATGGCCTGCGCCTACATGCGAGCACATCCGGCAACCCGCGCCACGTCGGTCTTCACGGTTCACAACCTGGCGTATCAGGGACTGTTTTCGCCTGGCGACTTCGGTGCCCTCGCGCTGCCGCCGCACTACATGAGTCCGGAAGGCCTCGAATTCCACGGCCAGCTATCGTTCATGAAGGCTGGACTCAAATTTGCCGACCGCATCAGCACCGTGAGCCCGACCTACGCCAGGGAAATTGCCACGCCCGAATTCGGCTGCGGCTTGGACGGCGTGATCAGGGCTCGCCAATCCGACGTGTCGGGCATCCTCAACGGCGTCGATCGCGACGTGTGGAGCCCGGAGAGCGACCCCGGACTCGCGTCGCGCTACAGCGCGGAGCGACCTCAGGGCAAGCGCGAATGCAAGGCTGCGCTGCAGCAGGAAATGGCGCTCCCGCCCGACGCCGGCGCGCCGCTGCTCGCGGTAGTCAGCCGCCTGAGCGGGCAGAAGGGGCTCGATCTGGTACTGGGCGTGTTGCCGGCGCTGCTGCGGCTCGGCGCGCAACTGGTCGTGGTCGGCACCGGCGAGCCGGCCCTCGAAGCCGCGTTGCGCGACGCCGCGCGGGCTGAACCGCTTCGCGTGGCGGTGCGCCTCGTCTACGACGAAGCGCTGGCCCATCGCGTCATCGCCGGCGCCGACGCGATCCTCGTGCCCTCGCGCTTCGAGCCTTGCGGGCTGACGCAGATGTACGGCCTTCGCTACGGCACGCTGCCACTCGTGCGAAGTGTCGGCGGCTTGGCCGACACCGTGGTCGATGCCAGCGCGGCGAACCTGCGCAACGGCACGGGCACCGGTTTCGTGTTCAACGATGCCACGCCAGCCGCACTTGAACAAGCCGTCGAACGCCTCGTGGCGCTGTACCACCGCCCCAGCGACTGGCAGCAAGCCATGCGGCGGGCGATGGCCGAGACGTTTTCGTGGGATCAGGCAGCTGTGCAATACATGGCGCTGTACCGCGGCGCCATGACCGCTAACCGATGACAGCCCGATCCCGCGTCCCGGACCGAGCGAAGGTGGCCCATCGATGCCCGCACGCAGGCTCGCCTTGTCCTGGCGGTGCGCCCCTCCCGCGCAGCCTTTGCGACCGTGGTTAGCGGACGTCGAACGTGGCTGCCTGCAGTGGCGGCTTGTGGTCCGCCGCCTGCTCCCCGGCTTCGCGCGGCTCGTAGCCGCTGGGACGGAACTGCGAGGTGGCCCCCGCCTGGCGCTGCTCGTACTGGCTCACGCGGAACAGACGTTCGTCAACGCCGCGCACGAACAGGATGAACAACGAGGCAACGAGCGACGCAAGGGCCAGCACGCCGAGCGCCAGCCCCGAAAT
>NZ_JACDCU010000136.1 GCF_013817365.1 Methylibium sp.
TTGTGCATCACGCCCGCTTCGTCGCGGTTGAACTGCATGAACACGTTGTTCCAGATTTCGATATAGCGGTCACCGTCTTCGTCGGCCGAACCGGGCGGGCCACCGGCGATCTCGGGACCGTGGTCGTAGAAGACCTCGGTGCACGGCCCGCAGGGCCCCGTGTCGCCCATCATCCAGAAGTTATCCGACACATAGCGCGCGCCCTTGTTGTCGCCGATGCGCACGATGCGCTCGGCCGGCACGCCGACTTGGCGGTTCCAGATTTCGTAAGCCTCGTCGTCTTCGGCATAAACCGTGACCCAGAGCTTGTCCGCCGGCAGCTTGTAGACCTCGGTCAGCAACTCCCACGCGTAGGCGATCGCCTCCTTCTTGAAGTAGTCGCCGAAGCTGAAGTTGCCCAGCATCTCGAAGAAGGTGTGGTGGCGCGCGGTATAGCCGACGTTCTCCAGGTCGTTGTGCTTGCCGCCGGCGCGGATGCACTTTTGCGCCGTGGTGGCGCGCGAATAGGCCCGCTTGTCGAAGCCGAGGAACACGTCCTTGAACTGGTTCATGCCGGCGTTGGTGAACAGCAGGGTCGGGTCGTCGCCCGGCACCACGGGTGACGACACCACGACCTGGTGGCCCTTGGACGCGAAGAACTGCAGGAAGGTGGAACGGATCTCGGAAGTTTTCATGAACGGCTCTCGACTAGGGATGCAAGGTAGAGGGGAACACCGATACGGCGCGCGACGGCCATCAGTTGGCGGTCTTTCGTGGCGAGCGGCAGGCGCTGGCGCTGCGCAAGATCGAGGTAGCAGGCATCGAAGGCCGACAGGCCCCAGTCGCCGGCCCGCTGCGTCCAGTGTCGACCTTCGCCGGGAACCGCGATCGACTGCAGCGACACGACGTCGATGCGCGACCAGCTCTCCTCCACCGCCTGCGACGTGATGCGCCCCCCCTTCAGTGCACGGGACAGGATATTGCCCATTTCCAGGTGCCACAGCGCCGGCACGAAAGCCCTCGCTTCGTCCAGCGAACGCCACACGGCGAGCGAGTAGGCGTCCTGCTCGTCCTCGAAAAAAGCGCCGAGCGCGACCGAGCTGTCCAGCACGAACCCGGCCACGCTCACCGGCGGCCCTCCTCGCGCAGGGCCTTCCAGTCCAGCTCGAGCTTGCGCCCACGCGCCGAACGCAGCAGCGCGTTGACGGCGGCGCGACGCGCAGCAGGATCGTGGTCGGCGGCGACGATGGGCACGATCTTGGCCACCGGACGGTTGTGCCGCGTGATCACGACTTCCTCGCCCGCTTCTACCCGCGCCACCACTTCCGACAGGTGGGTCTTGGCCTCGAACAGGCCGATGGTCTGGGTGGTCATCGCGGCATTATTTTGGTTGAAACGACCAGAGTTTAGGCGCTTCGCCCCAGTGGCGTGGCGGGTCGAGCCGCGCGCTACAGTGATTCGATACAAGGAGAAACTCGCTCATGGACATGAAGACTTCGCCCCTCGCCGCTCTCGCCGACCCGTCGCTGCTCAAGACCGACGCCCTGATCGGCGGCGAATGGGTCGGTGCCAGCACGCGCTTCGCCGTCAACGACCCGGCCACCGGCCAAGAACTGGCCCAGGTCGCCAACCTCGGCGCCGCCGAGACCGAGACGGCGCTCGCCGCCGCGGCGGCCGCTTGGCCCGCGTGGCGCGTCAAGACTGCCAAGGAGCGCGGCGCCATCCTGATGAAGTGGTTCCACCTACTGCATCAGCATGCCGACGATCTGGCCCGCATCATGACCGCCGAGCAGGGCAAGCCGTTGGCCGAGGCCAAGGGCGAAGTGAGCTACGGCGCGAGCTTCCTCGAGTGGTTCGCCGAGGAAGCCAAGCGCGTCTACGGCGAGACGGTGCCCACCACCGACAACAACAAGCGCTACCTCGTGCTCAAGCAGGCGATGGGCGTGGCCGCGGCGATCACGCCGTGGAATTTTCCGATCGCCATGATCACGCGCAAGGTCGCGCCGGCGCTGGCCGCGGGCTGCCCGGTCGTCATCAAGCCGGCCGAGCAGACGCCGCTTTCGGCGCTGGCGGTGGCCGAGCTGGCGCAGCGTGCCGGCATGCCGGCGGGTGTGCTCAATGTGGTAACGGCAGATGCCGAGCGTTCGGTCGAGATCGGCAAGCTGCTGTGCTCGAGCGACACGGTACGCCACTTGAGCTTCACCGGCTCCACCGAGGTCGGCCGCATCCTCATGCAGCAGTGTGCCCCGACCATCAAGAAGCTCTCGCTCGAGCTCGGCGGCAACGCGCCCTTCATCGTCTTCGACGATGCCGACCTCGACAGCGCCGTCGAAGGCGCAATGATCAGCAAGTACCGCAACGCCGGCCAGACCTGCGTGTGCGCCAACCGGCTCTACGTGCAGGACGGCGTGTACGACGCCTTTGTGGCCAAGCTCGCCGAGAAGGCCGAGACCATCAAGGTCGGCAATGGCTTCGAGGCCGGTATCCAGCAAGGGCCGATGATCGACGCGCCTGCGCTGGACAAGGTCGAGCGCCACGTTGCCGACGCGCTCGGGAAAGGGGCCAAGCTCGTCATCGGCGGCAAGCGTGTCGGCGAGCGCTTCTACGCACCGACTGTGCTGGCCGAGGCAACGAGCGAGATGCTGTGCGCCCGCGAGGAAACCTTCGGACCGGTGGCCCCGGTGTTTCGCTTCAAGACGGAGGCCGAAGCGATCGCGATGGCCAACGACACCGAATTCGGTTTGGCGAGCTACTTCTACAGCCGCGACATCGGCCGCATCTTCCGGGTCGGCGAGGCGCTGGAGTACGGCATGGTGGGCGTCAACACCGGCCTCATCTCGACGGCCGAAGTGCCGTTCGGCGGTGTCAAGCAGTCGGGGTTGGGCCGCGAAGGTTCGCACCACGGTATCGACGACTACATCGAGATCAAGTACCTGTGCCTGGGCGATATCCAGCACAAGGCCTGATGCGTCGCCTGTCCTTCTCCTGAGCTCGCGCCGCAAGGCGCAGCTCACGCGGGGGGCGCCTCGTCGTTGGCGGCGTCAGACGCGCCGCGTTCCACGATGTTGGCGAAGCCGGCGCGCCCCAGCGCCACGCCACCCGCCGCCTGGGCGAACGCCTGTTGAAGCAAGGTCTCGGCTTGCCTGCCATGAGCAGGGTAATGCGCAATCCCGATGCTCACCCCCACGGCGGTCTCGCCGGTGCCGATCTGCAGCGGGACCGTCAAGGCCAGCGTCAGTTTGGCAGCCACGCGCTCGGCGGCCTCGGGCGCATCGATCCAGGCCAGCAGCGCCGCAAAGGCGTCAGCACCCACCGAGGCCACCACGTCGCTGGCGCGCAGGCTCGCGCGCAGCCGTACCGCCAGCTTGCGGCGCAGCACGCCAGCGGCGGCAGCGCCGAGCGAGGCTTGCGCCGTGGCCAGCCCTTCGATGCGCACCAGCAGCAGGGCCATCGGTGCCGGCTCGCGCTCGCGCAGGGCCAGCAGGTGGTCCATGTGTTCCAGCAACTGCGTCTGATTCGGCAGCCCGGTGGCCAGGTCGGTCACGTGGGCGCTGCGCGCTTGGTGCTCGATGCGTTTGCGCAGCAGCGCGAGGTGCATGGCCCGGGCCAGAGCCTCGGTCGAAGCTTCCGCCAGCGCCACCACGTCCTGTACGCCGCGCTCGAGCAGCGCGCCGGCGAGCGCCGCATCGGGCCGCCCGGTCGCCACCACCACCGCCGCACCCTGCACGGCCTGAGACAGCGCCGTCCATGAGAGCAGGCGCCGGGCTTCGTCGCCCGCTGGCAGCACCAGCAACAGGCCATCGAAGCGGAGGGTGGCGAGGCGCTCGCGAGCGGCCTCGAGATCGCCGCAGGCATCGATCTCGAACGGGCCCCAGGCAGAGGCAGCAAGCCCCTTCGGTGGCACGCCGACGATCAGGAGCCGCCAAGGCAGGGTCATTGATTCAAGCTCCTCGTCTCAAAGCGGCATTGGGCTCGCACTTCGCGCGGCGCTATCCGGCTGTGGTCTTGCTGCCTGCCGGTTGGCAAGCGGGAACGCAGGGCAAATAATGCCGTAGCCCTGCGGCGCTCGACCGGTGGTGCGCAAATCGTGCAACGGCAAGTTGTCTCGCCGCTTCGTCGGACCCTTCACATACATCGATCGAGGAACAGCCATGTCACTGCGCATCAACGAGACAGCCCCCGACTTCACCGCCAACACCACCCAGGGCAGCATCCGCTTCCACGAGTGGATCGGCGACGGCTGGGCGATCCTGTTCTCGCATCCTAAAGACTTCACGCCGGTGTGCACCACCGAACTCGGCACCATGGCCGGCATGGAGGCCGAGTTCAACAAGCGCAACTGCAAGCTGATCGGCCTGTCGGTCGATCCGGTCGAGAGCCACGGCAAGTGGGTCGGCGACATCGAGGAAACGCAAGGCCACGCGGTCAAGTACCCGATGATCGGCGACACCGAGCTCGAGGTCGCCAAGCTCTACAACATGCTGCCGGCCGAAGAGCCGGGCACGTCCGAAGGCCGCACTGCGGCGACCAATGCCACCGTGCGCTCGGTCTTCGTCATCGGCCCGGACAAGAAGATCAAGCTGATGATGACCTACCCGATGACCACCGGGCGCAACTTCGACGAAATCCTGCGCGCGCTCGACTCCATGCAACTCACCGCCAAGCACAAGGTCGCCACCCCGGCCAACTGGAAGCACGGCGATGACGTCATCATCGCCGGCTCGGTGTCGGACGAAGACGCCAAGAAGCTGTTTCCCGCCGGCTGGAAGGCGCCGAAGCCGTATCTGCGCGTGGTCAAGCAGCCTGGCTGAGCTACCTTGATCTTCGAGCAGGTCGCCACCGGCGGTTGCCAGTCCTACCTGGTCGGCTGCGCCGACACCTGCGCGGCCGCGCTGATCGACCCCGAGGTCAGCCAGATCGACCGCTACCTCGCGCTGGCGGCGCGCGAGGGCCTGCGCATCCGGTTCCTCATCGACACGCACACGCATGCCGATCACTTCTCGGCCACGCGCCGGCTGTCGCAGCAACTCGGCGTGCCGACGGTGATGCACCGCACGAGCCCTTCGCCGCTGGTCGGCATGCGCGTGGACGACGGCGAGATGGTCGCGCTCGGCAAGCTGCGGCTGCGTGTGCTGCACACGCCCGGCCACACCGGCGACTCGATGTGCCTCGTGGCCGAGGACCGCGTCTTTTCCGGCGACACGCTGCTGATCGGCGCCACCGGCCGGACCGACCTGCCCGGCGGCGACCCGCATGCCCTGTTCGAAAGCCTGTTCCAGCGCGTGCTCGAGCTCGACCCGGCGCTGCGCGTGTACCCGGCGCACGACTACAAGGGCCGCAGCCACTCGACCATCGGTGCCGAGCTGCGCGACAACCCGCGCCTGCAGGTGCGAGAGCGCGAAGCCTTCGTGGCGATGATGAAGAGCCTGGATCTCGGCATGCCCACGCACATAACCGAGGCGCTGCGAACCAACATGAGCGGCGGCAAGACGGTTTCCGAGATGCTGGCCGAGGCAGCCGCGTCGGTGCCCTTCATGTCGCTCGAGGAACTCGATTCGCGCGTGAGGGCCGGCGACACCGAACTGATCATCCTCGACGTGCGCGAACGCGACGCCTATGAGCACGGCCACATCGCAGGTGCCCGGCTGCTGCCGCGCGGTCAGCTCGAACTCCGGGTCAACGAAGAACTGCCCGACCCCACCCGGCGCATCCTGACCTGCTGCGAATTCGGCCGGATTTCCACCCTGGCCGCGGCGACCTTGCAGCAGATGGGTTTTCAGCGCGCGGTCGCGCTCGACAGCGGCATGAAGGCCTGGCGGGAAGCCGGCTATGCGGTCAGGGCCGGCAAGTCGCCTTGATCCGGGTCGACGCAAGCGGTGGAGCGGGTGAAGGGAATCGAACCCTCGTATGAAGCTTGGGAAGCTGCCGTTCTGCCATTGAACTACACCCGCGCAGGCGGCGGATTCTAGCGCGCAGCGCCGGGCAGAATCCTGCGGACACCAACCTCTCGGAGCGTCTGCATGGCCGTCGAAGCGCAAGGCAACGAGTTGCTCAAGGTCGTGCTGCTGCTCGGCGCAGGCGTCGTCGCGGTGCCGGTGTTCAAGCGGCTGGGCCTGGGCTCGGTGCTGGGCTATCTGGCCGCGGGCCTGGTGATCGGGCCGTTCGGACTCGGCCTGTTCAGCGATCCGCAGGCGATCCTGCACGTGGCCGAGTTGGGCGTGGTGATGTTCCTCTTCATCATCGGGCTGGAGATGCAGCCGCAGCGCCTGTGGAGCCTGCGCCGCGAGATCTTCGGCCTGGGGCTGGTGCAGGTGACGCTGTGCGGTGCGCTGGTCGCGGGTGCGGCGCTTCTTGCCGGCCTGTCGCCGCCGGTCGCCTTCGTCGCCGCGATGGGCTTCGTGATGACCTCCACCGCCACGGTGATGATGATCCTCGACGAGCGCGGCGAAACCTCCACCGCGCGCGGCCAGCGCGTCGTCTCCGTGCTGCTGTTCGAGGACTTGGCCATCGTTCCCCTGCTCGCCGCGGTGGCGTTCATGGCGCCGGTGAAGGCCGACGGCGGCGGCTCGGCGATGCTGCAGATCGCCACGGCCCTGGGCGCCCTTGCAGCGATGCTGGTCGCCGGGCGCTGGCTGCTCAACCCGATGTTCCGCATCCTCGCCCGATCCGGGGCGCGCGAAGTGATGACGGCCGCGGCGCTGCTGGTAGTGCTGGGCGCCGCGCTGCTGATGCAGTTCGCCGGCTTGTCGATGGCGATGGGCGCCTTCCTGGCCGGCGTGCTGCTGTCCGAATCGAGCTTTCGCCATCAGCTCGAGGCCGACATCGAGCCTTTCCGGGGCATCCTGCTGGGCCTTTTCTTCCTGAGCGTCGGCATGGCTCTGGATCTTTCGGTGTTCGCCATTCAGTGGGCGCAGGTGATCGGCGGCACGCTGGTCTTCATGGTGGTCAAGGCCATCGGCATCTACGCGGTGGGGCGCCTGTTCCGCGCCTCGCATGCCGACGCGCTGCACCGCACGGTGCTGATGGCGCAGGGCGGCGAGTTCGCCTTCGTGCTGTACGCGGCGGCGGTAGCGGCCGGCATCTTGAGCGGCGAGCTGAAGCGCTGCTGACCGCCATCGTGATCCTCTCGATGGCGCTCACGCCGCTGGCGGTGATCGCGCTGCGCTGGATGCTGCCGGCGGCGACCCCGTCGATGGCCGGCATCGAGCCGGCCGCAGGCCTGACTGGCAGCGTGCTGATGATCGGCTTCGGCCGCTTCGGCCAGGTGGCCAGCCAGGCGCTGCTGGCGCGCGGCTTCGACGTGGCGATCATCGACAACGACACCGAGATGATCCAGAGCGCCGCCGGCTTCGGCTTCAAGGTCTATTACGGCGACGGCACGCGTCTGGACGTGCTGCACGCCTCGGGTGCGAAGACGGCGCGGGCCATCATGGTGTGCGTCGACGATCGAGACGCGGCCTTGAAGATCGTGCAGCTGCTGCGGCACGAATGCCCCAACACCCAGCTGCTGGCCCGTGCCTATGACCGCGGCCACGCGCTGCAGCTCATCGCCGCCGGCGCCGACTACCAGATGCGCGAGACCTTCGAGTCGGCCAGCGCCTTCGGCGAGGCCGCGCTGAACGCGCTCGGCGTGCCGCCGGAAGAGGCGGCCGGAATCGCGGCCGACGTCCAGCGCCGCGACGCCGAGCGGCTCGTGCTGCAAGCGGCCGGCGGTATCAGGGCCGGGATCGACCTGCTGCACAGCAATCGCATGAAGCCGCATCCGCTCACCCGGCCGCAGCAGCCGGGCCGGGCGCTCAACGCCGAGGCGCAGGCGATCACCGCATCGGCGGCGAGCGAATGAAAACACTCGAAGCGGCCGCCCGAGTCGCGTGGCGCAGCGCGGCGAGCAGCGGCCGGCGCGTTCAGGCCGCCGCTTCGACCACCTCGTCGGTCCAGACCTTGAAACCTTCCAGCGTGTTGGGGCCGAAGGTGCTCGACAAGGCCACGTCCGAGGCGTCGCGGCCGCGCGCCATCAGCACCCGGCCGATGCGTGGCGTGTTGTTGCGCGCATCGAAGGTGTGCCAGCGGTCGCCGAGGAAGACGTCGAACCAGCCGGCGAAATCCATCGGCCCGTGGGGCGGTGGCACGCCGATGTCGCCCAGGTAGCCGGTGCAGTAGCGCGCCGGAATGTTCAGGCAGCGGCACAGCGCAATGGCCAGGTGCGCGTAGTCGCGGCACACGCCCTTGCCTTCCTTGTAGGCTTCCCAGGCGGTCTTGGTCGCCCGCGCATGCGGGTAGCCGAACTCGATGTGGCGGTGCACGAAATCGCAGATGGCCTGCACGCGCGCCCACCCGGTCGGGCCATTGCCGAACAGGCGCCAGGCCTCGTCGGAGAGCAGGTCTGTCTCGCAGTAGCGGCTGCCGAGCAGGAAGAGCAGCGTCTCCTCGGGCAGGTACTCGACGGGAATTTGCTGCGCCTCGGGCGCCTGCGGGTCGGGCTCACCGCTGTCGTTGACCAGCGCATCGGTGGTCAGCACGATGCGCCCGGGCGGTGCGACGATGCGCGTGCACCAGTTGCCGAACAGATCGCGGTAACCCCGAACCGGCACCGCCGGGCTGGTGACCAAGTGGTCGGGCCGCACGATGTCGGGGGCGCGCAAATAGTGGATGTTCAGCGCCAGGATCATCGGCGTGGGCTGAGGACACTGGTAGACGAGTTCGTAGCCGACTCGGATCAGCATGGCGGGGCTCCTGGGCAGAAGGTGAAGGCAAGGACGGCGCCGAGCGGCGGGGGCGAATCGAAACGGCGGTCGCGCGGGCGGACCGACCGTTCGCAAGCTTCATGCCGGAGTGTGCGCCCGCGCGCAGGCCGCGTCTGTGCGGTCC
>NZ_JACDCU010000137.1 GCF_013817365.1 Methylibium sp.
TCGCCTACCTGCGACTGTCACGCCTGAAGAACCTGCCGGCTCATCCGTTCGCCGCTGCGGCCGGCGTCAGATGAGGCTGTCGCGTTCCACACGAAACGGCATAGAGCCCAACCCCTGACACCGTGAAGGAAGAACTGGTGGAGACCGCTGTGACGTGTTCCACCGGGAACCCATACGGCGTTTCGAATGCAGCACTTCCGCACTATCACAAGATGATCAGGAGCTTCTCTCCCAGCGAGGTTGAACTCATGCTGAGCCTTCCCGCAAAGAAGTGCGTGTTAGCCGAGCGTCTCAAGGTGCATGCTGACTGCCGCACGCGATTCAAATCACTCGTTCAGCTCATAGATGCCTCTACCGTGCCAGCCAAGGCCGCAGCCGCATACGCACATTGGAGCAAGTAGCTCTAACCATTCCATCGAGAGAACTTGCCCCGGCAAGCCGGGTTATGCCTCTCATGTCAAACGTTAGACGCCATCAGGGGGAATCGCAGATGAGGTTGATAATCCAAAACGCCGTTGTGCTCGCCGCACTCACTATGTCGGGTTGCTCCACCTACAGCTCCAATATACGTGTCGGTAACGACATGTCCTATGCAAGTCTCGGGGATCAGCGCTCAGCATCGCAAACCATTAAGGTGCTTGAGAAGGTTCCCGCTGGAGCCGTAGATCTGGGAGAGGTTGATGCTGGCCGTTGTCACCGCAGCTTTGTGGAGAGCAGCCCAGCGGAGCAGGCCGTTATGCTCGATCTCAAAATTGCTGCTTATGTGCTGGGTGCGGACGCTATCAGTAACGTAGCCATTGAAAAGCAATCCGCTTTAGCTAAGAACTGCTGGTACATGTTGGGCGGAAAAGCAAAAGCATTGCGGCTCAAATCTCCGTAAGGCATGGCATCTAACAATTCTTCAAGCCGAAGCCACTTTGTGGCTCGGCTTAATTCAGACGTTGGGCGTCATAAACTCCTGATCGCGCCGTGAGCTACTTGTCAAACTTCGAGCGGTCTTTCAGCCAGCACACGTTGAGCCTTGTGAAGAACTACGACGGGCCATTCGACGCTACCCTCATGGTGAACTGCCTCCTCGGCCTGCTCGTCGTACCGAAGGAAACGGTACTTCAGGCAATTCCTGAGGAACCGTTGTCCGCGCTAGCAAGGTGGGGCATCAGCCCAAGCTGCATCAAGAGCCCCGGCCGCGCAACCAAAACGAACCCCAATCCCGCTACTCTTCGTGGCCTCGTTGCGAACCTGCGGCACTCGGTCGCCCACTTTCGCATCAAGCCTGTCCCAGCTACCGAAGAAGTGCATTCATTCGAATATACAAACGACGTCGGTTTACACGCCGTCATCCCCGTATTGGAAATGCGAGAGTTCGTCATGCGGCTGTCTGAGCACCTCACAAACCAATGATTTTCGCGGGTCGCGGATGCGCCCAACCCGTCGTTGAAGCTGACCGCTGGCAAGCGTCGATTTTTCTGCATCTGCGTGGAGAACTCTTGTGAAAAACGAAGTCGGAGAAGAATTTGAGGATGTTCGCGGTGACCCCACTAGAACACTTCTGCATGGCTTTAAGACGACTCCACTTGGATGCGCCAGGTACTTAATGGTCTTTG
Source organism: Methylibium sp. (assembly GCF_013817365.1). GTDB lineage: Bacteria > Pseudomonadota > Gammaproteobacteria > Burkholderiales > Burkholderiaceae_C > Methylibium. The sequence continues at coordinate 1,605 of NZ_JACDCU010000137.1, forward strand.
CAGTACGGCCAAACTTGGTTGTATTGCGACAACACACTAAGACCGCGGTTGGACTACGCGAAGTAGCGGTAGGTTTCACAACCTCTCAGTTGGAGGAATTGCAAGATCTTCTTCCCACACTCATAGAAGAGTCCAAAGCTGGAAGAACCTCCGATGAAAAGCTTGAAGAACGTCTAAATGTGAATCGAATGTCCGCCAATTCGGCTATACGAAATATCCAACGAATCTTGGACGGAGAGAAAAGTCCGTGAATCCCGAGTCGACGCCCAACCCGTCGTTCCAGCCAACGGCCTTCGGGCGCGGCTGAACTCATTCGTTAGACGCCACCCACACCGTCCCTGTCCATCCGAGGAAGCCAATGCAAGCAACCCACGACGAGTGCGAGTACAAGATTTACGAATTGCGAGGAATGCCGCCCATCATCTTCGGTGAGACTTACGTCATTGCGGTTGGCATCCACACCACCGGCCCCTACTTCAAGGGTGAGTACCACATCTTTCACCAGCGCCCTGCGGCAACGGCGGAGAGTCTGGGTTGGACGTTTGAGCAATCGGAAGACCACCAAGACGTCCTCACTGCGAGCGTCGGCTGGATGATCGAAGAGAGTGTCAATTTCGCGCAATCTCGGCTGGCCGAGAAGTTGTTTCAGCGGGCAGAGGAACTGAATGCGCCTCAGATCTTGGGCGCATTACTCGAGCTGCGGGAGTCAAAAGCGTCGCCGTTCGGCGGGTGCCGAATTCGCGGCGTGTTTCACGAGCAAATGGACGAGGTCTTGCGAGCCACCAAGTGTGCCTCGTTGCGCCGCTATTTCTCCGCGCTTCGCCAAGTTCCAAAGATGGTCGGGCTGTAGCCAGTGACGTCTAACCTCTCCATCGAGCGGACGTTCCAAAGGCCGCTTCGCGCCCTTTGGCCCGCCGCTCATGTCAAACGTCAGACCTCACCCAACGCCATGACCGATGACCTTCGGCCTTCTTGGGCCCGTTGGCCATGCAGTCGCAGGCCAAGATGGAAGGCAATACCACCACCGCCTGAGCCAACAGCATGGTCCGCTACTACGGCTGGAGAGTGGGCTCGGCGAGTGACGAAACGTCCTGGCCTTCAACCGAGGGTTGAACCGACCGCCATGTCGGCGCCGACCTCATTGACCGCATCCTGCGGCCGCCGACCGCTCAGCGCAGCCAGGATGTTGCTCGCCGCGCGGTGCTCGATCTCCACCCGCACGCGCGCAACGGCCGAGCCGATGTGCGGCGTGAAGACGGTGCGCTCGGCCGCCCGCAGGCGCTCGGGCACCGAGGCGGGCGCAGCGGGCAGTGACCAGTCCTCGAACTCGAAGACATCGGCCGCATAGCCGCCGAGGCGGCCCGACTGCAAGGCCGTGGCGATCGATTCCTCGTCCACGACCGATCCTCTTCCCACATTGACGATGAGCTGACCCGGCTTGGCGTCGTGCAGCACGCTGGCGCCGATCAGGTGGCGTGTCTTCGGTGTGAGCGGCACGGCGATGAAGAGCCAGTCCGCGTTCGACACCGCTTGCTGAAGGCTGCACGGCTCGACCCCTGGCACCGGTGCGGCGGCGGGATCGAAGCCCAGGATGCGACTGCAGCCGAAGCCACGCAGCCTCTCGACGATTGCCCGACCGACCAAGCCCAGGCCGAGCACCGCCACGACAGACCCGTCGAGGCCCGTGCCGTACAACTGAGGCCGCCATCCCAGGTGCGCTCCGCTGCGCACGCGGGCATCGCCTCGCCGCACGTTGCGACCCAGCGCGATGGCCAGGCCAATGGCCAGTTCGGCGGTCGGCGCGGTCAGCAGATCGGGCACGATGCTGAGCCACACGCCGGCCTCGGTGCAGGCCTGTACGTCGTAACTGTCCAGTCCCTTGAGCGCGCAGGCCACGATGCGCAGTGAAGGCGCTGCGGCAAGCAGCCCCGCATCGACGCGGTCGGTCATGAAGCCCATGACGGCGCTGGCGTCGTGCACGTTGGCCCGCAATTGCGCGGGGCTCCACGGCTCCAACGCGGTGTTCACCCGCAATTCGCCGGCTTCGCGCAAGCGCTCGGCCACTTCGTCGTGGATGCGGTTGGTGACAACGATGATCGGTCGGTTCATTTGAGTCGTTTTCTGAGTGCGGCGCCCGTGGAGTCGACGACGACGACACAGACAAGGATGGTGAGAAGAATGGCGGAGACCTGGTCGTAGCGGATCAGGCGCAGCGCGGCCATGAGCTCGAAGCCGATGCCGCCCGCACCGACGATGCCCAGCACGGCCGAGGCGCGGAAGTGGTACTCCCAGCGGTACAGGGTGATGTCGGCCAGTTGCGGCAACACCTGCGGCAGCACGGCATGCACGATCACCTGGAACGGGCTCGCGCCGGCGGCGCGCGCGGCCTCCAGCGGTTTGGGGTCGGCGTGCTCGATGGCTTCTGCATAGAACTTGCCGACCATGCCCGTGGAGTGCAGGGCCAGGGCCAGCACGCCGGGGAGGGCGCCGAAGCCGACGGCGGCCACGAAGATGATGCCGAGAATGATCTCCGGCACCGAGCGCATGGCCGCCAGCAGCGTGCGCGCGATGCGGTAGATGCCCGCGGTCGGTGACGTGTTCGGCGCCGCCAGCAAGGCCAGCGGTAGCGACAACACGACCGCGAGCGCCGTGCCGGCAACCGACATGGCCAGCGTGTCGAGCAGCGGCTTCAACCACGCCTCGAAGCGCGAGAAGTCGGGCGGGATCATCTCGCTGCCGAGTTGCGCCAGCGCCGGCGCGCCCTCGACCAGGCGCTGCACGTCGAAGAAGCCCGTGAGCGCCAGCGCCAGGAGGCACACCGCCAGCACGGCCGAGATCAGCATCGTGTTGCGCCGCCCGGCGGCCGCGTTGACTTCGAGAATCGAGCGATAGCGCTCGGGCAGCGCTGCCTGGCTCATTGCATGCTCTCGAGCTCGATGTTCAGGATTTGCGCGGTTTCGCGAAGCACGTCGTAGGCCTTGTCATCCGTCGCCATGAAGCCTTCGACGCGAAACGCTTTCAGCACCTCGGCGTCCTTCATGTCGATGAAGGCGGAGCGGATCTGCGTCTTGAGCGCCGGCGACAGCTTGCCCTGCATGACGATGGGGTAGTTGGGGATCGGTGCCGACTGGGCGAGCTCGACGATCTTCGAAGGATCGATGGTCTTGCGCTCGACGAGGTTGTCGTAGATGGGCTTGGACAGAGCTCCTGCCGGCAACTGGCCGGTCTGCACGGCGCGCGCGACGGCATCGTGCGTGCCCACGTGCACGGGCCGATAGTCTTTCTCGCCGTCGAGCTTGGCCGTCTTGAGCAGGTGCGCGCGCGGCGCGAGGTGGCTGGAGGTTGAGGCCTGGTCGCCGAAGCCGAACGGCTTGCCGCGCACGTCGGCCAGCGTTTTCACCGGTCCGCCCGCCGTCGCGATGAGCACCGAGGTGTAGGTCGGCGCGCCGCGCTCCACGCCCACCGCGAAGGCTTCGATCTGCGGTGCCTTGCTCTTGGCGAGCACGTAGGAGAAGGGGCCGAAGTAGCCGATCTCGATGCGGCCGAAGCGCATGGCTTCGATCATGGAGGAGTAGTCGGTGGTGACGATCAGTTCGATCTCCTTCTTCAGCGTGCGCTCGAGGTAGGCCTTGAGCGGCTGGGCGTTCTGGATCAGCGTGGAGGCGTTCTCGTCGGGCAGCAAAGCGACGCGCAGCTTCGACGGGTTGGCCGTTTGAGCCGATGCCGAGGGCGCGAGCCAAACGGAGGCGGAAAGGGCGAGCAGGCTGCAGGCAGCGGCTTTGGCGAGGGCGGAACGGCGGTTCATGGTGGGGCTCCTTGGGTGAAATCAGGCGAAGGTTTCGAGGGCAAGGGCGGTGGCCCCGATGCTTGCGGGCTGTGGGCGCTTCTCGGCGCGATCCTTGTTGGCGTAGAGCGATTCGGTGGCCTCCTTGGTCAAGGCCTGGGGTGCGCCGTCGAACACGACGCGCCCGTTGTTCAGGCCGACGATCCGGTCGGCGAACTCCTTGGCGAAGTGCACCTGGTGCAGGCTCACGACGGCGGTGATGCGATCCGCCCGGCAGATGTCGCGCAGCAGCGTCATCACATCCAGCGCGGTGGCGGGATCGAGGCTGGCGACGGGTTCGTCGGCCAGGATCAGCTTCGGCTGCTGAACCAGCGCGCGGGCGATGCCGACCCGCTGCTGCTGGCCGCCCGAAAGTTCGTCGGCCCGTTGCAGGGCATGCGCCAGCAACCCGACCCGGTCGATGGCCGCGAGCGCCAGCGTCTTGTCGGCGTCGGCCCACGGCCTCATGAAGGTCAGCGGGCCGTGGTAGCCCAGGCGGCCGGTCAGCACGTTGCTCAGCACCGAGGCGCGGCCGATCAGGTGGTGCTGCTGGAACACCATGCCGGTCGTGCGGCGGTGCTGTCTGAGCACGGCCGGGTCGGCAAGGCTGCCGATCCCCGGGATCTCCACCGTGCCGGCGGTGGGGCGGACCAGCCCGTTGAGCGTTCGCAGCAGCGTGGACTTGCCGGCGCCCGAAGAGCCCAGCAGCACGAGCAGTTGCCCGGGAAGAATGGACAGGGTGGTCGGGTGCAGGGCCGTGCTGCTCTGCCTGTACACGACCTGTGCGCAATGGGTGCAAAGGATCGGTTGCATGCTCGTTTCCTGGACTTCGGTGGACATGCCTGCACGGTAGACGGCTCACATCACAGGAGGATTAACGAAGCCGTCACACGACTCGCCCAACATATAGGCGGGGTCTATGGACAGCACTTCATCGGAGCTTCGGGCGTTCAATGCGGCGGCGCGCCTGGGCAGCATGTCGGCTGCGGCGCGCGAGCTTGCGCTGACGCAGCCGACCGTGTCGGCCCATGTGGCCGCCCTGGAGCGGCGCTTCGGCGTGGAGCTGTTCTTCCGCAAGGGGCGGCGGATCGAGCTGACGGAGTTCGGCGCGTCGCTGCACGAGACGACGCACCGCATGTTCAGCGCCGAGCACGACGCGGTGGCCCTGCTGCACCAGGCGCGCAGCGAATACTGCGGGCGCTTGCGCATCTGCGCGGTCGGCCCCTACAACGTCACGCCGCTGATCCTGCAGTACCGCGCCCGGTGGCCGCGCGTGGAGATCGCTGTGAGCATCAGCGACTCCGCCGAGATCGTGCGGCGCGTGCTCGACCATCAGGGCGACATCGGCATTCCCGTGCAGCCGGTGAGCGATCTGCGCCTGCACTGCGAGCCTTACCGGCGGCAGGCGCTGGTGGTCTTCGGGCCGCGCGACCACCCTTTGCTGGCGCAAGAGGGCGGCCTGGCGCTCGAGGACCTGCAGGGCCAGCAGTTCGTGCTGCGCGAGCAGGGCTCGAGCACGCGGCGGGTGTTCGAGGACACGCTGGACCGAGCCGGCGTGGCCGTTCGTTGCGCCGTGGAGATGGGCAGCCGCGAGGCGGTTCGGGAAGCCGTGGCGCAGGGCCTCGGCCTCGGTGTGGTGGCCGAGTTCGCCTACGTGGCCGATCCGCGGCTGGCGGTGCTGCCGATCCGCCACGAGGCGCTGTACACGCACCCGCACCTGATCTGCCTGAAGGACCGGTTGTCCACGCGCCTGATCGCCAACTTCGTCTCGGTGTTCACGGCAGAGCGGGCTGGATTCAATCGCGCAGCGTGAGGCTTGCGCCGCGATCGACGCGCAGGTTCTGCGGGGCGGCTTCGCAGGCAGGCACTCGTGCACCGCCCAGCGGCGCGGCGCCGCGCTTCAGCGCTGCAGGTAAGGAATCGCCTCGGCAGTGACCAGCGACTGGAAGCTCGGCCGCGCGAACAGATAGCCCTGCATCAGGCTCACGCCGGTGCTGCGCAGGAATTCCATCTCGCCCACCGTCTCGATGCCTTCGGCGATGACCAGAACGCCCAGTTCGCGGCACATGCGCACGGTGCTCGTCACGATGATCTGGCGCGCCTTGTGCGTGTCGATGCCGCGGATGAGTTCCATGTCGAGCTTGACCAGGTCGGGCTGGAACTGCGAGAGCAGGTTCAGGCCGGCATAGCCCGCCCCGAAATCATCGATGGCGGTCAGGAAGCCGATGCGCTGGTACTCGGCCATCACCTGCGCATACCAGGCGCCGTCGCCGACACGCTCGCCCTCCGTCGTCTCGAAGATGATGTTCTCGATCGGAAAGCCGTGCGCGCGGGCCGCGGCCAGGGTGGTGCGGATGCAGGCCTCGGGGCGGTACACGGCGTTGGGCAGGAAGTTGATCGACAGCTTCTCCGTCAGGCCGAGCTGCACGGCGCCCTTGATGGCCTTGACCCGGCAGGACTGATCGAACCGGTAGCGGTTGGCCTCGTTCACCTGCGACAGCACCGACATCGCCCCCTCGCCGGCGGGGCCGCGCACCAGCGCCTCGTGCGCATAGATGCTGCCGGCGTCGAGGTCCACGATCGGCTGGTAGGCGAAGCTGAACTCGAAGCCCAGCTGCTCGCCGTCGGCGCAGTCGCCGCAGCGCGCCGGCAGCTCCTCGAGCGGAGCGAAGTTTGAGGCGCGGATCGGGATGGTGGATGTCATGGGTACTTCCTTGGATCAAGCGGCCCTGCGCAGCGTGGTGAGCGCTGTCTGCAGCAGCCGGGCCTGCTCGGACATGTCGCTGTCGACAAGCGCCTTGCTGACGAGTCGGGTGTGGATTTCCGGGCTCAAGGCCTCGCCGTCGATGTAGGCCATCGACCACTGCGAGAACGCGCGCTTGGCGGCCAACCCGATGCTCAGCAGCGATGCTTGCTCATGCCTCGTGTCGGCAAGGATTCGGGCGTAAAGGGTCAGCAGCGTGCCTTCCTGCCCCTCCAGCACTTGCACGAAGTAGCCACGGCCGCTGCACAGCACGCCGGTGATGCCGAGCAGCTGGTTGGAGGTGCGGGCCTGGCTCAACAGCTCTTCCATGAAGGCCTCGTCCACCGGGCGGGTCGGACGACTGACATAAACGAGCCTCAGAAGATTCGACATCAGGACGCGTGGTGAGGTGTTGGGCATGGCGGGCACGGTCCGGCGTCGGAGAGTGCCCCATGGGTTGCACCCCAGTATCGGCCGGACATCGGGATTCTTGAGGCGCTGAACGGGGGTCGGTCTCGATGTCGCGCTCGAAGTGAAGCTAGTGCAGTGCGCCGCTCTGTTCTGTACTTATCCAACGATGGCGGCAAGTGCCGTCTTGGCGCGCGTGACCTTGGCCAGGATGTCGGACGCGCGTGCGGTCCAGATGAACGGCTTGGGAT
>NZ_JACDCU010000505.1 GCF_013817365.1 Methylibium sp.
ATGCCGCGACCGAGCAACTCGAACAGCTCCCTTTCTACAACGCCTTCTTCCAGACCGCCACGCCCCCCGCGATCGAGCTCGCCGAACTGCTGGCCGAACTGACGCCACCCCAGTTCAAGCACGTGTTCTTCTCAGGCTCTGGCTCGGAAGGCAACGACACCGTCGTGCGCATGGTTCGCCGGTACTGGGACCTGCTCGGCCAGCCCGAGCGCCGCGTCATCATCAGCCGCAACAACGCCTATCACGGCTCCACCATGGCCGGCGCTTCGCTCGGCGGCATGAGCGGCATGCATGCGCAAGGCGGGCTGCCGATTCCGGATATCACGCACATCGAGCAGCCCTACTGGTACGAGCTGGGCCGCAGCATGAGCCGCGACGAGTTCGGCATCGTTGCGGCCGGCTGGCTGGAGAAAAAGATCCTCGAGGTGGGTGCCGAGCGTGTCGCCGCCTTCATCGGTGAGCCGATCCAGGGCGCCGGCGGCGTGATCATCCCGCCCGCGACTTACTGGCCCGAGGTGCAGCGCATCTGCGACAAGTACGGCGTGCTGCTGGTCAGCGACGAGGTCATCTGCGGCTTCGGGCGCACCGGCAATTGGTGGGGCTGCGAAACCATGGGCACGCGGCCCGACCTCATGACCTTCGCCAAGGGCGTGACCTCGGGCTACATCCCGCTCGGCGGCGTAATGGTGGGCGAGCGCATTGCCAGGGTCCTCATCGAGCGCGGTGGCGAGTTCAATCACGGCTACACCTACAGCGGCCACCCGGTGGCCTGCGCAGTCGCACTCGCCAACATCCGCCTCATTCAGCGCGAGCGGCTGGTGGAGAAGGTGCGCGAGGACCTCGGCCCGCATCTCGCCCGCGGCTTCGAGGCGCTGAAGGAGCATCCGCTGATCGGCGACGCCGAGACCTGCGGACTGATGGGTGCGCTGCTGCTCGTCAAGGACAAGGCGAGCGGCGCGCCGTTCGCTCCCGAACTGGAAGTCGGCATGATCTGCCGTGGCCACTGCTTCGCCAACGGTCTGATCATGCGAGCCGTCGGCGACCGCATGATCATCGCGCCGCCGCTTGTCATCACGGGCGAGCAGATCGAGGAGATGCTGGGTCTGATCCGGCGGTGTCTCGACCTGACTTGGGCTGACGTGCGGGCTCAGGGCTCGGTGTGACAGCGCGGCCCGGAAGGGCCACCGGTTCATTGCGAGGGCAGGGCCGGGCGTTGGCGGTGCCGATGAAGGGCCAAGGTGCTTGCAGCGAAGCTACGCCTCGGGGCCGACGGCGGGCATACATCAGGCCAGCCAGTGTCGCGGCATGGGCTCCTTCTCCCGCTGGCAGGAGAAGGCGGGAGATGAGGGATTGGCACCGTGAGACCGAGCAGCGCAGCGCACTCGGCCCAGCGGGCCGACCGCCGCACTGAAGCGCAGCCGGCCGCCCGCCCACGGCTTTGCGCTCGCCGAGCGCGTGCACGGAAAGCGCGGCCGACGACCCGCAATGAGCTGGCCGTAAACCGCCCACCCCTCATCCAGCTCTGATTTCGTCTACTCTTTCCAAGGTATCGCCAAGACTTCGAGGACCCTCATGCCCGCTGCAGCAATCGACTGGCGCGAACGCGCTACCACCCTCAAACCCGACGGCCGCGCAGTCATCGGCGGCAAGCGCGTCGCCGCCGCGGCCGGCGAGACCTTCGATTGCATCTCGCCGATCGACGGCCGGCTACTCGGCCCGGTGGCGCGCTGCCGTGCCGAGGACGTGGACTTCGCCGTGCGCGACGGCCGCGCCGCTTTCGACGACGGCCGCTGGGCCCAGCGGCCGCCGTCAGCGCGCAAACGCATCCTGCAAGCCTTCGCAGAGAAGATGCTCGCGGCCCGCGAAGAACTGGCCCTGCTCGAAACGCTGGACATGGGCAAACCAATCGGCAATGCGCTGAACGCCGACGTGCCCCTCGCCGCGCGCTGCATCGCGTGGTACGCCGAGGCGATCGACAAGGTCTACGGCGAGATCGCGCCGACGGGGCCGCATGCGCTGGCGCTCGTTCAGCGCGAGCCGATGGGCGTGATCGGCGCCATCGTGCCCTGGAACTACCCGATGCTCATGGCCGCCTGGAAGCTCGGCCCGGCGCTTGCCGCCGGCAATTCGGTGGTGCTCAAGCCCAGCGAGAAGAGCCCGCTCACGGCCCTGCGGCTGGCGGAGCTGGCGATGGAAGCCGGCCTGCCGCCGGGCGTGTTCAACGTGGTGCCGGGCTACGGGCAGGAAGCCGGCGAGGCGCTGGCGCTGCACGACGAGGTGGACGCCATCGGCTTCACCGGCTCGACGCGGGTGGGCCGCAAGATGCTCGAGTACGCCGGGCGCAGCAACCTGAAGCGCGTGTACAACGAGCTCGGCGGCAAGAGCGCCTTCCTCGTGTTCCCCGATTTCGACGATCTCGATCGCTGCGCCGAAACGGTGGCCGCCAGCATCTTCTACAACCAGGGCGAGAGCTGCAACGCGCCCTCACGCCTGCTGGTGCACGAGTCAATCGCCGAGGACTTCGCCAGGCGCGTCGCGGCCGAGGCGTCGAAGTACCGGCCGGCCGATCCGCTCGATGCCGCCACGGTGATGGGTGCACTGGTCGATCAGGGACAGTTGCGCACGGTCATGAGCTACATCGAGGCCGGCCGCGCGGAGGGCGCACAGGTGCTGGCCGGCG
>NZ_JACDCU010000506.1 GCF_013817365.1 Methylibium sp.
GAACACCGCCTCCTTCTCGGGCTCGTTGAACAGCTCGTGATACAGGCCCGGGAACTCCCGCGCAGTGACAACCCCGGCCGGCGCGGCCTTCGCGAAGCGTGCGCTGCCGGCCGGCGCGACGCAGCGATCCGCACCCGCCCACATCAGCAGCGTGGGTGTGCGCCACCGCGGCGCCTGGGCCTGCACTGTGGCGATGGCTTCGCCGAAGAAGCGCCCCAGGGTCGCGGTGATGCGGTCGTGCACCAGCGGGTCGGCCCGGTAGGCCGCGACCACCGCAGGGTCGCGCGAAATCCACTCCGGTGACAGGCCGTTGCCGGCCGCGAGGTGCGGCGCCAGCCGTCCCATCACGCCGATCAGCAGCTTCTGGATGGGCTTGAGGCTGGCATCGAACGCCGGCGACGAGAGCGCCAGCGCATCGACCGGACGCGACCAGGCCGGCCGCGGCGATTCCAGTGCGCCGCCCACGAAACGGGCGGCGACGATCCCGCCCATGCTGTGGCCGAGCAGCAGCAGCGGCCGCGCCGGTGAGGCGGTGCGCACGGCATCGATCACCGCGGCCAGGTCGCGCAGCAGCGTCTCGGGCGCGGGGATGTCGCCGCGCTTGCCGTCCGAGCGGCCATGGCCGCGGTGGTCGTAGGCTGTCACGGCCAGGCCGGCCTCGCGCAGTCGAGCGACGACCTTGGCATAGCGCGCGTGGTGCTCGCCGAGGCCATGAACGATCAGCGCCGTGGCCTTGGCGTCGGCGTCCGGCCAGTACTGCCCTTGCAATGTGCTGCCGTCGCGCAGCGGGATGGTCAAGGGCAGCGCTTCGTTCATCGGGCCAGTGTAGAAGCTGCCGCGGGAAACGGCCGGCTTGCGCACTCCGGCCGGCCATGACCGCGGCGCTCAGCCCCGCTCGAACTTGAACACCGCCGTGCTGGCCAGCAGGTTGGGTGCCCGGCGCACCACGTGGCCCTTCTGCAGCCCGAAGCTGTCGAGCACGCGCAGCCCGTTGCGCCGCGCCAGCACCTCGAAATCGGCATGCGTCGCGAAGCGGATGTTGGGCGTGTCGTACCACTGGAAGGGCAGCACCTTGGTCACCGGCATGCGCCCGCGGAGCACCGAGAAACGGTTCGGCCAGTGCGCGAAGTTGGGGAAACTGACGACGCCGATGCGACCCACGCGCACCGTCTCGACCAGCATGGCCTCGGTGTTGCGCAAATTCTGCAGTGTGTCGAGCTGCAGCACGACGTCGAAGGCGCGGTCGGCGAAGATGGCCAGGCCTTCGTCGAGGTTGCGCTGGATCACGTTGACGCCGCGCTGCACGCATTCGTGGACCTGCGCATCGTCGAGCTCGACGCCGTAGCCGGTGCAGCCGCGCTGATCGCGCAGCAGTGCCAGCAGCGCGCCGTTGCCGCAGCCCAGATCCAGCACGTGCGAGCCGGGCGGCACCAGCGCGGCAATCACTTCGAGGTCGCGGCGCTCGCTCATGGCTTGGCTCCCTGTCCCAGAGGGAGAGGGAACAAAACCGCCTCTGCGGCGATTCGCTCGAAATACACGCGAAGCACGTTGTGATACCGCGCATCGTCCATCAAGAACGCATCGTGCCCATGCGGCGCATCGATTTCCGCATAGCTCACCTCGCGCCGGTTGTCGACCAGCGCCTTGACGATCTCGCGCGAGCGCTCCGGCGCGAAGCGCCAGTCGGTCGTGAAGCTCACCACCAGGAACTTCGCCGTCGCCGCGGCCAGCGCACGGGTCAGGTCGCCGCCGTGCTCGCGCGCCGGGTCGAAGTAGTCGAGCGTGCGCGTGATGAGCAGGTAGCTGTTGGCGTCGAAGTAATCGCTGAACTTGTCGCCCTGGTAGCGCAGATAGCTCTCGATCTGGAACTCCACCGCCTGCGTGCTGTAGTTGAGCCCTTCGGACACGGTCTGGCGGCCGAACTTGGCGGCCATCGTGTCGTCGCTCAAGTAGGTGATGTGGCCCACCATGCGCGCCACGCGCAGGCCACGCCGCGGCAGCACATCGTGAGCCTGGTAGTGGCCGCCGTGGAAGTCGGGGTCGGTGACGATGGCGCGGCGCGCCACCTCGTTGAAGGCGATGTTCTGCGCGCTCAGGTTCGGTGCCGAGGCGATGACCGCCGCATGACGCACCCGCCCCGGATAGCGCAGGGTCCACGACAGCGCCTGCATGCCGCCCAGGCTGCCGCCGATCACCGCGGCGAGCTGCGCGATGCCCAGCGCGTCGAGCAGCCGGGCCTGCGCATCGACCCAGTCCTCCACCGTCACCACCGGAAAGTCGGCGCCCCACGGCCGGCCGGTCGCGGGGTTCGTGTGGGTCGGCCCGGTCGAGCCGAAGCACGAGCCGGGGTTGTTGACGCCGATGACGAAGAAGCGGTCGGTGTCGAGCGGCTTGCCCGGGCCGATGAGGTTGTCCCACCAGCCTTCGCTTTTGTCCTGGCCTTCGTAGCGGCCGGCGACGTGGTGCGAGGCGTTGAGTGCGTGGCACACCAGCACGGCGTTGCTCTTGTCCGCGTTGAGCGCGCCGTAGGTCTCGAAGACGAGCGTGTAGTCGCTCAGTACCGCGCCGCTCTGGAGCGGCAGGGCTTGCGCGAAGCGCAACGATTGGGGAGTGACGTGACCGACGGTGCCCATGGATCTGAACTGTCAAAAAGAAAACCCGGCGTCGCTTTAGCTAGCG
>NZ_JACDCU010000138.1 GCF_013817365.1 Methylibium sp.
CTTCGGTGGCTGCCGAGCCGGCCGCGCCGGCGGGCAGGGTGGCGTTCCAGTCGGCGTCGGCCGAATCGAGTTGCAGCGTGCCGGCCTGCAGCTCCTTCAGTTCGAGCGAGCCTTGTGTGGTCAGCGTGCCGCCCGCGCCCGCGCCCGCGCCCGCGCCGCCGAGCAGGGCGGCACCGAGGCCGCCTTCGACACGGGCATCGAGTTGCGCTTGACCGCTCAGCGGGCCGAGCCCGAACAGTTCGGCGAGCGGTGCCAGACGGGCCAGCGCCGGGGCATCGAGCCGGACACCGAACTGCTCGCCGCCGGGCGCAGCGCTGCGGCCTGCGGGCACCTGCAGTTGCAAGGTGAACTGAGCGGCGTTGCCGGCGGCCCCGGTCTGACCTTCGGCGTTGAGCCGGCCGCGGCCATCGGCTTCGGCCTGCAGCGTCAGTGCCACCGGCTGGCCGGCCAGCGCGCTGTCGGTGAGCTCCGCGCGCAGCGTCCCGTTCAGCCGGGCGAGCATCGCGGCGGCATCGGCTGCGTCGGCGGGGACGCGGGCCTTCAGGTCGACCTGGCCGTTGAGGACGTTTTTGGCGCGGCGCCAGGCGGCGTCCGGCTCGCCGGGAAGCCACAGGCGGGGGTCGAAGGCGGCCAGTTTCAAGGCGGCTTCGCTGTCCCAGGCGTTGCCGACGCGGCGCGCGCTGCCTTGGCCGTCGAGCCGCGCCGCGCCGGCGCGGGCGCTGAGCGACTTCAGCACGATCTGGCTCGGGGTCGCGCTGCCGTTCAACGCGAGCTGCACTGCGTCGCGCAAGGGGCCACTCGCTTGCTTGCGCGCGGCACCGACCAGCGCGCCGGTGATTTTGGTGTCGAACTCGAGTCGGCCGAAGGCGGGTGAGGGCGCGGTCGAAGGCGGGATCGGCGGGACAGCCGCAGACGCAGGAGCAGCAGGAGCCGTCGGAGCAGCAGGGCCCGCCGCATCCGGCGTGTGCTTCAGGCGGATCGGGCCGCTCAGGCGCAGCGGTGGCGCACGGCGGTCGAGCTGCTGCAGCAGCACGCCGTCGAGCGAGAGCTCGACCGCCCCCACGCCGCCGTCGATCCGGCCGCTGCCCTCGAGTTGCCCGGCCGGCGTGCCTGCGTCGCCGGCGAGTTGCACGCTGGCGCTGTCGATCTGCCAGTCGGCCCCTTGTCCACTCGCGCGCAGTTCGAGCTCGCGCACCGGCACGCGCTGCTGGTCCCAGCGCCCGGGCATCGTGTTGGCGATCTGCGCGCGCACCGACAGCGGCGCATCGGCGGCGAGCTGCAGGACTGCGCTGCCGGTCAGCGCGGTCGTCGGCGCCTGGGGAGTGAAGGGGGCGAGCAGGGGGGCGAGGTCGAGTTGCGCAAAACGCGCGTCGAGCTGCGACAGCGGCAGCGCCGCGAAGGGCGTGACCTGCGCCTTCGCGTTCAGCCGTTGGTCCTGAAGCTCCAGGGAAGCCGTCACGTCGAAGCGCTCGAGCGGACCGCCGGCGGCGACCTGCAGCACGAGCCCGCGCGCCCATTCCGGCAGCGCCGTGGCGCCCGGCCCTGCGGGTGCGGGTTGCGCGTCCGCGGCGTCCGCGCGCACCGCCAAGCTGGAGCGCAAACTCATCGGCGAGTCGGCGTCGATGTGGGCGCTGCCCTCGGCGAGCAGGCCGTTCCAGCGCAGTGCGAGGGCGTCGATGCGGTGCGTGGCGCCGGCTTCCAGGTGCGCGGTCAGGCCCTTGATGGGCGTCGCAAGGCCGGGCAGCCGGAGGCGATCGATGCGCAGAACGTCGACTCGCGCCGTTGCCGGCAGTCGAAGGCTCCGGGGCGGCTCGGGCGCGGGGCTCGGCTCGGTGCTGGGCGTGGTCTCGACGTCCAGCTGCCGCAGCGCGATGGCTCTCGCCTCGACGTGCACATAAGGCGCGCGCAGTTGCCACCGGCCGAACTGCAGGCCCTCGATGCGCAGCCCGTCAACCCGCACTGTGCTGTCGCCGGTCTGCATCGAGGCGCGGTCCAGCATGAACTCCGCCTCGGCGCCGAGCAGCGCGCCGCGCGAGTCCCCGACGGTCAGCCCCGGCACCCGCTCGGCCACTGCCTGCAGCCACCAGCGGGTGCCGCCTTCGGTGTGCAGCGACTGCCACGCGGCACTCAGCGCGGCCACGAGCAACAGCGGCAGCAGCACGAGCAGCGCAACGACCAGCCAAGGCCAGCGCCGACGGCGCCGGGCCCGCGGCGTCGTCGCGGGCGGCTCGCTTCGTGCGGGGCCCGTGCGGGGGGACGGCATGCCGGGGTCGGCCTCTCGGACCATCAGAAGGTCGCCCCCACGCTGATGTGCAGACGCACCGAGCCGACCTCCTGCCCGTAGGCCAGATCGACACGCAGCGGCCCGATGGGGCTGCGCCAGCGCACGCCGACGCCATAGCCGAAGACCGGCTCGTAGTCGCCCCAGTCGTTCGCGGCGTTGCCGGCATCGATGAAACCGGCGCCGTACCAGTCGCGCCAGTCGCCGGAAAAGCGGCGCAGCACTTCCACCGTGCCGGTGGCCAGCACCGGCCCGCCGACCACCGCGCCGTCGCGCACCGGGCCGAGCTCGCGGTAGCCGTAGCCGCGCACCGAGTTGTCGCCGCCGGCGCGAAAGAGCAGCGCGTCGGGCACGCCGAGCGAATCGCGCTTGATGACCTGGGCGACCTCGCCGCGGACTTGCAGGAGCCAGGGTCGCGGCAGCGGCTGAAACCAGGTGCCCTGCAGGTACAGGCGAGCGAAGGGGCCGCGCTCGTCGTCGTCGTCCAACGCGTAGCCGGCGCCGGCCTGTGCGCTCAGGATCAGGCCGCGGGTCGGGAAGACGATGTTGTTGACGTCGCGCCGCACCCATTCGTAGTTACCGTAGAGCGCCTTGTTGGTGGTTCGCCGCGTGTCGGTTTCGAGCGTGGTGCGAATGAACTCGAAGTAATAGAGGCGGTCGATCCGCTCGGTGGCGCGCGTGCGGCCCAGGCGCGCCCGCTGGGTGTCTGTGCGGGCGCCGCCGGCGTCGAGCGTATCGGCCTGCAGCGAGAACAAGTTGCTGTAGCCGTTTTCCTGCGGATAACCGAGCAGGTCGAAGCCGGCCAGGCGCTCCTCGCCGCCGACCTGCAGGCGCGCGGAGGCCACCACGTCCTGCCCGAACGGCCGGCGGTGCGTGTAACCGAGTCCGAAGCGCGGGCCCGTGTTGGTGGAGTAGCCGATGCTCGTGGTGGCCGACTGCAACGTGTTCTCGCGCAGGCGGGCCAGGACCACCGCTTCGCCGGCGCGTGCGGGATCGAGGTCGAGCTCCACCGCCACGCCTTCGTAGAGGTTCGTGCGCTGCAGCGCTTCCTGGTAATCGAGCAGGATTTTTTCGGAGTAGGGGTCGCCGATGTTGAACGGAATGAGATTGCGCGCCACGTCTTGCGGCGTGCGCTCCAGTCCTTCGATGCGCACTTCGCCGATGCGAAAGAGTGGCCCGCTGTCGATGACGAGCGAGAGCCGCACGGTGTTGTCTTTCGCGTCGACCTGCGCGCCGGTGCCCGCGTAGTCGGCGCTCGCGTAACCGCGCGAGCGCAGGCTGGCCAGCAGCGTGTTCTTCGCTCCGGCCCATGCCGCCTGGCTGAAGGCCGCGCCGCTCTTCAGCGGCCAGCGCGCCTGCAGGCCGCGCCAGCGTCGCTCGAGGGCCGGGTCGCCGGCCTGCAGAGCCTCGGCAAAGGCGCCCTGCATGTCGAACTGGACGCGGCCGATGCGCGCCTGCGGGCCGGGATCGACCTGCACCTGCACCATGGGCGCACCGCCAGCCGGGTCTTCCACGCGCCGGGCATCGATCTGAGCATTGAAATAGCCCTCGGTCTCGAGCAAGCTCTTGGCCTGGGCCGGCGCGGCGGCTATCAGCCGGCCGATCTCGACGTCGGAGATGTCGGCCTGTTCACGAAAGCGCGCGAGATCGAGGTGACGCACGAGCAGCTTGCGCAGTGCGTCGGGCCCGCGCACTTCGAGGCCGTAGGCGTGCTTGTCGTCGGCGCGCAATGTCGTGACGCCGGAGTCCGAGCCGGAGCGCTGGGGCTCGGCCGATTCCGTGTGGCTGTCTTCTGTGCCTTGCTCTGCGGATTGCGGCCCGGTCTGCGCGCTGGCACCGGGTGCCGACAGCGCCGCAGCCAGCAACATCAGCAGCCCGATCAGCGCGGGCACCGCCCCTCGGAGCCGCGTTGCTTGATGCATCGCCGGCGCTGCGCTCACTTGCTCAGAAGGCGCATCGCACCTTCGAGCCCGGACAGCGAAAGAGGGAACATCCGCTGCTGCATCAGCTGCTGGATCACGGCGATGCTCTGCCGGTAGCCCCACACCCCCGGCGGCTCGGGATTGATCCAGGCGTACTTCGGGAACGCGTGCGTCAGGCGCTGCAGCCATTCGGCGCCGGGCTCATCGTTGTCGTATTCGACGCTGCCCCCGGGCTGCAGGATCTCGTAGGGGCTCATGGTCGCGTCGCCCACGAAGACGAGCTTGTAGTCGCGGTTGTACTTGCGGATCAGGTCCACGGTTGCCAGCTTCTCGGCGTGGCGGCGGCGGTTGTTCTTCCACACGAAGTCGTAGACGCAGTTGTGGAAGTAATAGAACTCGAGGTGCTTGAACTCCGACTTGGCCGCGCTGAACAGCTCCTCGACGCGGTGCACGTGCTCGTCCATGGTGCCGCCCACGTCCATCAGCAGCAGCACCTTCGCCTTGTTGTGGCGCTCGGGGATCATTCTGATGTCGAGCAGGCCGGCGTTGGCCGCGGTGCGGTGGATGGTGTCGTCGAGATCGAGCTCGAGTTCGCTGCCTTCACGCGCGAAGCGGCGCAGGCGGCGCAGGGCGAGCTTGATGTTGCGCGTGCCGAGCTCGAGGTTGTCGTCGTAGTCGCGGTAGGCGCGCTGCTCCCAGACCTTGACCGCGCTCTTGTTGCCGCCGGCTCCGCCGATGCGGATGCCCTGCGGGTTGTAGCCCGAGTTGCCGAAAGGCGAGGTGCCGCCCGTACCGATCCATTTGCTGCCGCCCTCGTGGCGCTCCTTCTGTTCCTCGAAGCGCTTCTTCAACGTGTCCATCAACTCGTCCCAGCCCATCTTTTCGATAGCGGCTTTCTGCTCGGGCGTCAGCTCGCTTTCGAGCGTGCGGCGCAGCCAGTCGAGCGGAACCTCGCGGCTGAAATCGGCGACGAGCGCCACGCCCTTGAAGTAAGCGGCGAAGGCGCGATCGAAGCGGTCGAACAGGGTCTCGTCCTTGACCAACGCAGTGCGTGCGAGGTAGTAGAACTTGTCGACCGTCGGGCCGCCATCGTCATCGATCACACCAGCCTGCAAAGCTTCGAGCAGCAGCAGGTACTCCTTGATCGAGACCGGAAGCCGAGCCGAGCGCAGCGTGTAGAAGAAGTCAATCAGCATGGGGCCCAGCAGCGGCGAGAAACCTGTCGGAAGATTGTGGCGGCGCCTCCGCGCCGAGCGCGGCGTAGGGCTTGCCTGCCCTGAGGGGCAATCAGTGCGCCCGCGGCTTGTCGAGCTGAAACCGCAGGTGAGCGCGCACCGTCGACCATTCGGCCGCAGTGATGCTGTAGACGCAGGTGTCGCGCAGGCTGCCGTCGGCCATGCGCTGGTGGCTGCGCAGCACGCCGTCGAACTTCGCGCCCAGGCGCTCGATGCCGCGCCGGCTCTGCTGATTGAAGAAGTGCGTGCGGAACTCGACGGCAATGCAGCCCAGCGTCTCGAAGGCGTGCGAGAGCAGCATCAGCTTGCACTCGGTGTTGAGCGCGCTGCGCTGCACGCTCGCCGCGTACCAGGTGGAGCCGATCTCGACGCGGCGGTGCTGCGTGTCGACGTTCATGTAGGTGGTCATGCCGACAACACGGGCGGTGGCGTCGAGCACCGTGAAGGGCAGCATCGAGCCGCTGGTCTGCAAGGCCAGCCGTCGCCCGATCTCCGCGCTCATCGCTTGCGGCGACGGGATGCTCGTGTACCAGAGCTCCCACAAGCTACCGTCGCGCACCGCCTCGATCAGCGCCGCCTCGTGCTCGTGCGCCAGGGGCACGAGCCGTGCGTGCCGACCGTTCAGGTCGATCGGTTGCAGCCAGCGGTCATTCGCGCTCACTGGGGCACCCTAAGCGCTGCGCTCGGTCCCGTCGAGCGGGAGCATGAGCGTTTGGGACAGCCCGGCGCGGTCATGGGATCAACGGTTGCGGCTTTGCATGAACACGAGCTTCTCGAACAGGCTCACGTCCTGCTCGTTCTTGAGCAGCGCGCCCAGCAGCGGCGGGATCGCCACCTTGTCGTCCTGGCTCTGCAGGGCGGCGAGCGGAATGTCTTCCGCGACCAGCAGCTTGAGCCAGTCGAGCAGCTCGCTCGTCGAGGGCTTCTTCTTGAGACCGGGCAGGCCGCGCACGTCGTAGAAGCTCTTGAGCGCCGCAGCCAGCAACTCGCGCTTGAGGTTCGGAAAATGCACCTCGACGATCTTCTTCATCGTCTCGGCTTCGGGAAACCGGATGTAGTGGAAGAAGCAGCGGCGCAGGAAGGCGTCGGGCAGTTCCTTCTCGTTGTTCGAGGTGATGAACACCAGCGGCCGGTGGCGCGCTTTGACCAACTCGCGCGTTTCGTACACATGGAACTCCATGCGGTCGAGCTCGCGCAGCAGGTCGTTCGGAAACTCGATGTCGGCCTTGTCGATCTCGTCGATCAGCAGCGCGGTCGGTTGCTCGGCCGTGAAGGCCTGCCAGAGCACGCCCTTGAGGATGTAGTTGTTGATATCCCTGACGCGCTGCGAACTCTCCGCGTCGGACAGTTGGCTATCGCGCAGGCGGCTGACGGCGTCGTATTCGTACAGGCCCTGCTGCGCCTTGGTGGTGGACTTGATGTGCCATTGCAGCAGCGGCAGCTTCAGCGCGGTGGCCACCTCTTCGGCCAGCATCGTCTTGCCGGTGCCGGGTTCGCCCTTGATGAGCAGCGGGCGTTGCAAGGTGATCGCCGCATTGACGGCGAGCATCAGGTCGGGCGTGGCGACGTACTGATCGGAGCCGTGGAATTTCATGGTCGGAGGAGCCAATTTGCATGTGTACGGATGAGCTCATTCGAGTATAGGGGCCCCCTATAATCCGCGGCTGATTCAACCTATCGCAGGACCATGAAGCTTCTCTTTTCCGCGTTGATCGCCGTGCTGGCAATGACTTTGCATCCTGCGACGCAGGCTCAAGGCATCAGCGGCGACGCCGCCGCCGGCGAGAAGAAGAACGCCATGTGCATCGGCTGCCACGGCATCAAGGGCTACCAAGCCAGCTTCCCCGAGGTGCACAAGGTTCCGATGATCGCGGGCCAGAACGCGGCCTACATCGCCGCCGCGCTCACTGCCTACAAGAAAGGCGACCGCAAGCATCCGACCATGCGCGGCATCGCCGACACGCTGAGCGAACAGGACATCGCCGACCTCTCCGCGTACTACGCGGCTCAAGGCGGACCCGTCGCCCAGACGCCGGCCAAGCCGGAGCGAAACCCGGGCCCACTGGTTGCGGAGCTGCTGAAGAAGGGCAACTGCGCGGCCTGTCACGGCGAGAATTTCAACCAGCCGATCGACCCCAGCTACCCCAAGCTGGCCGGCCAGCACGCCGACTACCTCTACGTCGCCCTCAAGGCTTACAAGGACAACGCGAACGTGGTGGTCGGGCGCAACAACGCGATCATGAGCGCGCAGGTCAAGCCCTACAGCCTGAAGGAACTCGATGCCCTGGCCGACTACATCGGCTCGCTGCCCAGCGAGATGAAGACGGTGCCGCAGTCGAAGTTCAGGTAAGACAACCGAGAACCCCCGCGCCGAGCCGCCCGTCCGCAAGGTCCGGCGGCTTTTTCACGACCGGGGCATGCCGCGCTGCCGAAGGCGAACGGGGGGCTGGCACTATCCTGCAGCCTTGCCGGAGCATCGAATCATGAATCTACTGAGCCGCCATGGCCGGAAGCGAATCGCCGCCGCCCTTGCCCTGTTGTGCATCGTTGCCGTCTCGGTGCCGCTGCAGGCCCAGACGCTGCGCTGGGCCAGCCAGGGCGATGTGCAGACCCTGGATCCGCACTCGCAGAACGAGTCGCTCACCAACGCTGTCAACGGCCAGGTCTACGAGTCGCTCGTCAACCGCGACAGGCAGCTCGCGCTCGAGGGGGTGCTGGCCACCGAGTGGCAGCAGGTGAGCCCACTGCTGTGGCGCTTCAAGCTGCGCCCGGATGTGAAGTTCCACGACGGCAGCCCTTTCAGCGCCGACGACGTGCTGTTCTCGGTGAAGCGCGCGCGGGCCGGCAGCTCCGACATCGCGGTATATGCCCTGGCGCTCGGCGAGCCGAAGAAGATCGATGCGCTGACGGTCGAGTTCGAGCTCGCGCAGTTCAATCCGGTGTTCCTCGAGCATGTCTCCACCGTGCAGATCATGAGCAAGGCCTGGAGCGAGAAGCACGGCGCCGCCGAGCCGCTCGACTTCAAGAACCGCGAGGAGGGCTATGCCTCACTGCATTCGAACGGCACCGGGCCGTTCATGCTGGTGTCGCGGCAGCCCGACGTGAAGACCGTGTTCAAGCGCAACGCGGCGTGGTGGCGCAAGTTCGAGGGCAATCTGCAAGAGGTGGTCTACACGCCGATCAAGAGCGACGCCACGCGTTCGGCGGCGCTCATTTCCGGGCAGATCGATTTCGTGCTGGACCCCGCCCCGCAGGACGTGCCGCGGCTGCGCCGCACCGAGGGCGTCAAGGTCATCGACGGCCCGGAGAACCGTGTGCTCTTCATCGGCATGGACCAGG
>NZ_JACDCU010000139.1 GCF_013817365.1 Methylibium sp.
TGAACGCGGTGATGGTGCCCGAGCCGTCGCGCGCGGTGTTCGCCGTGGCGATCGACGTGCTGATCCGGCGGATCGTGTCCGGACAGATCGGATGGATATTGGCATTCGCCATGGGTCAGGCTCCGAAGATGTAGGCGGCTGGTGTCGCGTCGCCGTAGAGCGGCGGCGGGGTTAATGCCGGGTAGAGGTCGAGGCGAAACAGGCTGGTCGGCATCGCGCGCCCGCGCACGAGGTCGGCGTCCAGGCCGGAGTCGATGCCGTCGACCGGCGCGAGGCGGGCGAGGATCTGCGGGCCGTTGAGCGGGCGGATGGTGTCGGTGTCGTTCATGGCTAGACCGTGGTGTCCCGTTGCCAGACGACGCGCAGCGCGAAGCGCGCGACGGTGATGATCAGGCTGTCCGACGTGCGCTTGATCTGCACGTCCATGAACCACTGCACCGCGTCGGCGGTCGCCGCGAGATCCATGGCCGTGGGGTACGTGGTCCACTTCGCGCGATAGGTGCCGGATGCGGCGACGACGAACTCGGCGGTGATGCCGTTGCCGGCCGGTGCGCCCGACAGGACCGCGGTCGCCGGAACGCCGGCCGCGGTGCGGAAACCGGCGCTGATGGTCCAGCCCGATGCGAGGTCAGCGAACGCGACGCCGTGGCGGGTCAGTTTGCCGAGCGCGATGGTCAGCGTGTCGCTGGTCCACGAGTCGCCCATGACCACGTCGCCCAGCGTGCCGTCGTCGGCGCTGATGATCGCGGGCACACCCTGGCTGGTCTGGAGCAGGCCGGCGAGCGCGTCGTCGTCGTACGACTGGCCTTCGTTTGCCCATGCCTCGGGCGACATGACGTAGCCGGCGGGGATCGTCGGCTCGACCCAGTAGATGCCGGCGGGAACGGTGTACTTGACGCGGTGCCGTCCGCTGCCCTCATCGCTGAGGGTCCACGTCGGCTGCGACGCGAGCGCGGTGCCGTCGACATCGCGCCAGATCAGATCCCAGCCGGCGGCCTGGAACGCAGCCTTGGACGCGAACGACTGCGCGGTGCCGTTGCTCGCTTCGAGGATCAGGATCTTCGGTTTGCTGTCGCCGGCGATCACGGTTGCCCCGCGGTGGTGAAAAGGATTGGCCTACGATGACGCCAGCGCGTTGGCCGTTCGCGCTGGCGTACGTCCGCGTGGATCAGGTCAGCGCGGGCGACATGCCTTCAAGGTTGATCAGCACCTTCGCGTCAGCAGCGGCAGCCGCCTGCAAGACGACCGCGCCCAACAGGGTGTTGCCGGTGCCGGCCGAGGAGACCTTCTTCGAAGCCGAGACGAAATAGCACTTTTGCCCGATCGCCAGCGTGGTGCCGGTGGTCGTGACCTTCGTCACCCACACCGGACCGCGCACGGCGGCGAGGAAGCTGGCCGCGGCGGCGGCGGTTTCCCGCGCGACCACGTAGCTATTCTGGATGTTGTAGATGAGTCCGCGAGTAACGCCGCCCGTGGGGGCGGTGAGGACGATGTCCCCGGAAAAGTTGTCGCGGTCGCCGACGGTAGCCATGGGATGTTCTTTCTGTTTGAGTTGGGGGCGACGCCACCGGGCACAGACACGCGCCGTGCTCGGTGGCGTCGCTGATTATCAGGTCGTGCCCTGCTGAGCGGCGGCGATGATGGTCGTGCCGGCGCTGTTGGCCTGCGCGACGAGGTCCGCCTCGAAGGGAAGCCAGAGCTTCCACGCCAGGCCCGCGGCAGATCCGACGTCGTACGGATTGACCTGGACCGAGTCGAAGCCGTTGATCAGCGACAGCACGAGGCCGGTCACTTCCAGCGGATCGGCCAGCAGGTAGTAGCTGGTCGTCGAGTAGCCGACCAGGGCCGACGCTTCGAGCCACGGGCTCGAAATGACTTCCATGGACATGGCCGACTGCGCCACGCCTGCCTGCAACGCCGGGCCAGAGGCTCCGACGATGCCCTGCGCTTCGACTTCGCGGGTGACGGGCACAACCAAGAAGCGCGGCAGGGTGCCGAGCGGGTTGCCGTCCTGACCGACCTTGTTCGCCATCGCAGCGCGAACGATTCCCAGCTTGCCACGCGCCGCCGATGCAAGGTCGGCGGTGGTGTACACCAGCGAACCGCCCGACGATGTGTTATTGGTCCAGGTGCTCGTGGCCTCGGCCGCCGAGGTGCCCATCAGCAGTTTCTGGAACACGCGCTTATCAATCGTCTTGTCGGCAATCGCGCCGGCTTGACGCAGGATGCGTTCAAACTGCGCGGTATCGTCGCTGATCATCGCCTGCATGGACAGCGACAGCGTGCCGCCCCACATCTTGACGGTGCTGTTGTACGCGCCCTCGGCCTTGTCCAGTTCCGGGAAAGCAACGCTCTCCGCGGTCTTGATCAGGTTGCCGGTACCCAGCGAGCCGATCGTGAACTGCTTGAAGTCGGGAACGCGCTGCGTCTCGCAGATGCGCTTGTAGCGCGCAACGGCGCTGCCCTGCTCGAACCCGCGCGCGACGATCTTGGTGATCGCGTTGAGGAACACGAAGTTGGGGAAGCTCGCCAGCGTCACGTTGGTGGCGTCGCGCTGCGCGCGATTGCCCATCAACTCCTGCTTGCCCATCAGGAAGTATGCCAAGTCCTTACGCTCCCACTCGCCGGTACGCAGGCCGAGCATCTGCGCGGTGCGTGAGACCATGTCGAGCAGGCTGCGACCCATCAGCGGGTTGCCGGCCTGACCAGCAGCGAACTCGGCCGAGCGCACGTTCGCGCGACCAGCGAAGGCGGCGGCGAAGGCGTCGCGCGCCTTGTCGGCCTGGTCGTAGTCGACGCGACCGGGGGCGGCGATGCCGACTGCCGGGGGCGGCGTCGCGTTGCGCTTCGCCATCTCGGTCAGCATCAACGCCTGGGCGTCGACCTTGGACTTGCCGATGTAATCCGAAGCGCGGAGGCCAACGGATTCGGCCAGGGCCGTGATCTCGCGAGTCTCTGCGATGGCGCCGGCGCGAGCCTTCTCGCTGATGTCGGCATGGTTGATGATGTCCGAGGGAGCGATCCCCTGCGGATTGATGGGGGCGGCTTCGCTCACGCGAACCTCCGTTGTGCGGACCGCAGGGGCGGTCGGTGGTTGAACAGGAATAATCCCATCCGGCAGCGAGCGCACGTGTGCGCGGCCATCGGCGGGGATCGGGGTCAGGCTGATTTCTAAGAGGCGCCACTTGCGGACGGTCGCGGTGCGCGTGGCCTCGTCCCAGGTGACATCTTCGTTGCGGTAGACGTAGCCGACCGAGACGCCGCGCAGGGCGCCGCTGGCGACAGCCCTGCGAACGTTCACGCCCGACGGCATGCGCGCGTCCGGGTCGATGATGGCGTTCGATGACAGCTCGCCGCCCTCGGCGCGGATGTCGCTGATCGTACCGGCGATCATGTCCGCTTTGTGGTTGAGCAGCAGCGCGCGCGCGGCGCTCGTGTCGATCGCGCCCTCGCCATGCACCAGTACCTCGCGCCAGCCGCCCCAATCAACCGGCTCGTCGGTCGAAGCGAGTAGGCGGATCTTGCCATCCTCCTCGGCCCTGGGCGCCTCGTCGAACTCGCGGAAGCGGTAGAACACGGGATCGGTCATGCGTTCGCCTTGGGTTGGTCGTTCGCTGGCGGCACGACTTCACCGATCTGACTGGCGGGCGCCGGCGCATTGCTGCTCGACATGTCGAGTGACAAGCCAAGCGCCTGCGCCTCGGCCCTCTCGCGGGCCAACTGCTCCCACACCTTGCGGTAGTCGCCGCCGCGCATGGCGATCTGCTCCTGATGCGTGGTCAGGCCGGCGGCGATGCCGTCGACCGCGCCGCGTACGTCCTTGACCGGATCGACGTAGGGCGTGCCGTCAGGCAGGAGCTTGTAGGCGATGCGCTTCGGCATCGGCACGCCAGCGAGGATGCACAGATATGGCAGCGCGCGGCGGTACAGTTCACCGATCGTCGCGTGTCCAAGCCACTCGCGCAGCGGCGCCAGCAGCCGCTCGCTGTCGAGGTTGTCGGCGCGCATCGACGAGTAATTGGCGCGGCTATAGTCGCGGTCCAGCCAACGCTGGCTGATGCGCATGCTCGCGCTGATGTCGCCGCGCAGCGTGCCGCGGAATGCCTGGATCTGCTGCCCCGGCCGATTGTGGCTGAACGCGGTGATGTCCTCGTTCGGGAACAGCCGGGCCACGGCGCCGACGCCGATACCCATGGCCGGGTCATCTGTGGTGCCGTTGGTTGTGGTGTCGAGTGCGCCGTGGCCGGTTGACTTGATGACGATGCCGATGCCGGCGCAGGTGATCGCGCTGCGCAGCTCGGCGTCGACCAGGTCGCCCTCCTGGGCGATGCGCTCGATCACCGGGCACAGCAGCGGTTCGCCGCGATTCTGGAGCGCGCGTCGGCGCTCGAACCCGTGGACGATCTCGCTGGCAACCACGCGCTGGCTTTCGCCAGCGACGAGCGTGTCGGGGTTCTTGAGCCAGTACGCGATCGGCCTGCCCCAGCGGTCGACCTCGATGCCCTGCGCCGTGGTGACGCCCATGCTCGGCGCTGCTGGCGACTCGGTGGTGATCCACTCGCATTCCAGCGGCAGCACGCACAGCGGCACCTGTCCGACCTCGGCGCGCTCGGGCAGGACTGCGAGGCGCCACAGGAACTCGCCGGCGGTGGCGATGTCGCGCATCGCCTGCTCTTCCAGGGCGTAGATCGACCGCTTGCCGGAAATGTCGCAGCCGGCGATGTAGTCGACCCACGCCGTGCGCAACCGCTCGTTGATCAGGTCGTCGCCGTGGTCCGGCTCCAGCGCGATGCCGGTGCCGACGACCTGCGCAACCAGGCCCTCAACAGCGGCGCGGGCGGTCGGGTTGTCGCGCTCCAGGCGTCGGCAGATCGCGCGCAGTTGCGGCAGCGACGTCGCCGACAACTGGTTCGCGGTCATGCTTGCCGCGCGGCGCTGGCCGGCCGACAGGATCTTGCGGCTTGGGTCAAGGACTTGGTAGGCGCCAATCGAACCGAGCACGGTCGCGGCGGTCCACGTTGCGGCGGCGCGGAAATATCCGCCTATCGCCCGGAACATGCCGCGGCGCTGCCTCACGTGCGCAGCCCGGTGATCACGCCGCGCGGGAACATCGGATCGGTGCCGTCCGCACGTCCGAGCTGCTGGTACAGCGAGTCGAGCCTCGCCTCCATCCCGGCGCGCGCCGCGCGCGTCAGCGACGTGCCGCGACTGGCAACGCCAGATACGAGGCTGTCGCCGCTCTGGAGGTGCGTCTCCAGCGTAGTGATCTCGGCCTGGATACTCGCGGCGCTGCGACCCATCCGCGCACTCTAGCGCGCAGCGCCATGTCAATAGCCTTTGGTTTCCCTAAAGACCTAAAGGACGGCGGCCGTCAGCGCGCGGTGATGCGCACCGTCGCCGGCACGCCGTCCGCTCGGTACGTCAGGACAAGGCGCGCAGCGCACAGCGTGCATGCTGCATAGACGCGCGGGTCCATTGGCGTGGTCGCCACGCGACGAGGCACCATGCCGCGCCCACACTTCGGGCAGCGGATGCCGACCTGCGGCGGCGATGGCACGTCGACCACTTCCGCCGCCATCGGCAGCGGCGTCCGGGTCAATGCCGCGTGCTCGGTTCGCACGGCCGGCGTCGCCATTCGGTTTTCGGGAGTCTTGATCATGGTGTGCCCTAGATTCGGTGAACGGTGACGCCGCGCGCGGCGATGAGGTCGACGGTGACGGCCAGATCTAATTCTTCGCGCGCCCATCGCTCGTCGCTGCGATCGGGGCCGGTGTAGCCGGTGCAGTCGATGGGCGTGCCGCCGGCAGCGCCGTCGCAGCCATAGAGGTCTATGCTCGTGGCGGATTCGGCGGCGTGGCACAGCGCGACCTGCACCGACCAGGCCAGCGGGCGTCCGCGCGCGGCGTGCGCCGCGATCATCTGCACACCGCCCCAGCCGACGAGTCGCAGGAGGCTCCAGCCTGGCTGTCTGCGCAGGTGATCCGCGACGTCGTCCATCGTGACGACGCCGACCGCAGGCCGCAGCCCGGCTGGCAACAGCCCCTGGAAGATCGGCATGTCGCCGGCGCTGAGCCAGTCGGCGTCTGGTACGGTGATCAGCGCGCGGTTGACGGCATAGACCAAGTCGTAGCCAGCGCGGCCGGGCCATCGGTGCGGTAGCGACGGACCGGGGCAGCAGACGGCGATCCTCACGGCCAAGCTCCGCACCACAGGCCGAACCGCTGGGGGTAGCCCAACGCCTGCACCTCGACACGCCAGCCGGTGGCGCTGGCGATCCGCTCCTGCCACCAGGCCGGCGGCTGCTGGATCAAATGGAGGTCGACCGCCCGGCCGTCGGGCAACCGATGCGGGTCGGGCATATTCGCCACGACCAGGCACGCGCGCGGCGTCACCGATGCGATGTTCCGCAGCAGCGGGTCGAGGTCGGCCTCGCGCAGATGCTCGAACACGTCGAAGGACACAACCGCGTCCCAACCTGGCAGCAGGTCAGGCTCAGTGATGTCTCCCTGAACGCGCGTCAGACTGCGGTCGGGGAAGTCGTACCAGACGCACGGCGGCAAGGCGAAGTCGACGCCGACGCAGTGCGGCACGCGGCCAGAGATCGCGACCAATTCGTCGCCGTGTCCGCAGCCAAGCGACAAGACCCATTCCAGGTTGGCCGACCAGATCCGCGGTAGGAACTCGGCGCAGCGGGTGAGGCCGCGGCCATAGGTCGCGTGGGCAGGGTCGCGGTAGATCGACACGTAGAGCGCCGCGAGGTCGTTCATGCCGCCGCCCCGTTGATCGTCTCGACGCGGTGCATCGTCGGTTCCCACGTTTCCAGACGGATGCGCGCCCACGGCCACAGATCGCGAGCGAACGCCAGGTCGGCAGGCTCGTCGATGTCGAGCGACGCCACCCACGGCGGCAGCTCGGCGAGCAGCAGCGGCATGCCCCACCGCTGGCGATCCGCGACCGCTGCGCGGCCGGCGACCTGCACAGCGTTGATCTCGGCCAGGTGGTGTGGGGCGTGCTGACTGCGCGGGTACGGGCCGGGGTGCCAGGCGTTCGCAGCGGCGCCGTCGCGCACGGACCATTGCCAGGGGACGGTCCGCGCGGCGGTGACAGCGCCGCCGGCTCCCTCGCGCAGCACGGCGTGGACGATGCGCTGGATAATCAGCGCCGAGCGCGCGAGTACCGCCGGCTGCAACGTCACGACGTAGTCGATGCGGCCGGTGCTGCGCTCGATGCGCTCGGCTGCCTCGGCAACGGCGGCGCTGATGTCCGCATGATCGCCGGCAAGCTCGGGCGGTTCGCCAAGGTAGGTCGCATGGCGGAAGCGCAGCGCGGGATCGTCGGTCAGGACGAACGTCTCGTCGATGACGCCGCTGGCCTCGGCGCAGTCCACCGCCTGCTGCACCAGGCTGATGCCCGGCTCGATTTCTAGGGCATTCTTGCGCGGCAGGCGCTTGGAGCCGGCGCGGGCGGGGATGATGGCGACGATACGCACGGTCAGTTTCCGATCGGCTTGAGGACGCCGTAGCGGCGCGGTGGTCCGGCAGACGCCCGCCGCCAGCGCGCCACCGCGAGCGCGTAGACCAGGCAATCCAAGAAGTCGTGCCGGTCGCCGCGCGGCTCCCACCGGCGCTTAGTGCCGGGCTTCATGCCCGTCAGGTGGCGCAGCAGTTCGCGGTCGACGTCGCTGGGCAGATGCCCGCGCCCGCTCTGCCAGTCCGACGCGATGCGGTCCAGCATGTCATCGGCCGCGACGAAGATCTGGCACCTGTCCGGCGACTCGTCCTGCCGGCGCACGTCGTAGCACCCCTCTTCAAAGTCGCCCCTGGCGTCTGAGCGCGAGCCGAGCGGCGCCTTGACCATGCGCGAGACAAGCTCATCGCCCGCGCCCTTCGCCGCGATCCACCGCGTCCGCCGCTGGGCGATCCACGGGCGAAGCTCCTCGGGGCGGAAGCCAGTATCGCAGGCGACGAACGGCATCAGCACCGCCGTGCCGCACTTCCAGCCGGTGCGCGCCAGGGAGTCGATGCGGTCCAGGCCAGCGTGGCGCTGCTCCAGTGACGGTTGCTCCATGTCACCGGCGACGGCATCGCGGCCCCAATCGACGACGTGCCAGGCGTCATCCGCGTCGAACGCCACCGCCAGCCAGTAGTGGCGGCGTAGTTGCACGTCCACGCCGATGGTCGCCAGGGTGCAGCCCTCGGGTACCTCGCCGCGTCGGTAGGTCGACAGCCCAGCGCGTTCGATCAGCGTGCCCTCGACGATGTCCGTGCGCCCGTCGCTGGCGTCGCCGTCATAACTGGCCGTCAGGTAGTCCTGCACGAATGAACGCATCGGCCCGTGCTCGAAGCGATCGGCCAGGTACCACGTCGCCCGCGCGTGTGCCGCGCACAGCGTGTGCAGCGACTTGCGCGGCGACTCCAACCGCGTCCAGCGCAGGCCGAACCGCGGCGTGTCGGGGATCGGCCCGCACACCAGCGCCCGCTCGCCAGTGCCATCGATCGACTGCCCACGATGCACGACCAGCCAACGCGACAGCATGAGCCGCCAGCCATCTTCGCCGTGCGCCACGCCGCAGCCGACACACACGTACCGCGCCGAGCCGCCGACGCAGGCCTGGTCAGCGCGCGTGTAGCGCACGCTCGTCCACTCCATCGGCTGGAACGCGCCGCAGTCTGGGCAGGCGTAGTGCAGACGCGAGCCGGTGCCTTCCTCGACGGCAGCGAGGATCAGCGACCCTTCCGCCTTCTTCACCGTGCAGACGAGCATGAGCAGCGGGTC
>NZ_JACDCU010000507.1 GCF_013817365.1 Methylibium sp.
CAGAGCCGCAGGTGAACGGCGAGTCGGCGGCCTTCATGGTGATGAACCGCAACAAGCGCTCGATCGCCGTGAATCTCAAGACCGACGGCGGCAAGGAAGTCGTCAAGCGCATGGTGGCCGGTGCCGATGTGCTCACCGAGAACTACCGTCGCGGCGCGCTCGACAAGCTGGGCATCGGCTATGAGGCACTGCGCACCATCAACCCCGCGCTGATCTACTGCTCGATCTCCGGCTACGGCCGCAGCGGCCCGTATGCCGACAAGGGCGGCTTCGACCTCATCGCCCAGGGCGTCTCGGGGCTCATGAGCATCACGGGCGAGCCGGGCGGCCCGCCGGTGAAGTCGGGCAGCCCGATCGCGGACATCAACGCCGGCATCCTGGCGGCGCTGGGCATCGTTGCCGCCTACGTGCACCGGCTCAAGAC
The DNA here is from genome assembly GCF_013817365.1 of Methylibium sp. Taxonomy (GTDB): domain Bacteria; phylum Pseudomonadota; class Gammaproteobacteria; order Burkholderiales; family Burkholderiaceae_C; genus Methylibium. The sequence goes on from NZ_JACDCU010000507.1 coordinate 425, forward strand.
CGGCGAGGGGCAGCTGGTCGATACCTCGCTGATGGAGGCCGGCATTCACCAGACTTTCTGGCAGTCGGCGATCTATTTCGCCACCGGCACTTCGGCCGGTCCGAGCGGCTCGGCGCACATCCTTACCGCGCCCTACCAGGCCTTTCCTACGAAGGACGGCTGGATCAACATCGGCGGCGCCAACCAGTCGAACTGGGAGCGCATTGCGCAACTGGTCGGGGCGCCGGAGTTGATCGCCGACACGCGTTTCGCGACCAACACCGCACGCATGGCGAATCTGGCGGCGCTCACCGGCATCCTCGGCGAGTTGCTGAAGCGGCGTGGCACGCGCGAGTGGCTGCAGGATTTCGACGCGGCGGGCATCCCGGCTGGGCCGATCAACTCGATTGCCGAGATGGTCAACGATCCGCAGACGCTGGCACGCGAGATGGTGGTCGAGCTCGACCACCCCAAGGCGGGCCGTACGCGGGCCCTGGGCCTGCCGATCAAGTTCAGCGAAACGCCGGGCTCGGTGCGCAGGCCCGCGCCGATGCTGGGCGAGCACAGCCGCGAGATCCTGCGCGAGTACGCCTGGTCGGATGCCGAGGTAGCGGCCCTTGCCGCGCAAGGCGCTGTGCTGCTCGGCGACCAGGAGTAAACCAACCTGCCGCGCGACAGGGCGCCTTCTCCCGCTCGCGGGAGAAGGCGGTGGATGAGGGATCGTCGCCGGTCGCCGACCCTCTTCCGCAAGCGGGAGGGCGCGAGCCGAAACGCGCGTGCTCGTTCAGCGGATGAACCGATCCCACGCGCCGTAGCGGCTGCCGACCGCACCGCGCGGCAAGCTGAGCGCCATGATCGCGAGACCGGCCGCAACGCTCGCCCATGCCGCTCCCGTTCCCGCGCCGTCGAGCAGCCACGGGGCGGCGACCAGCCAGGCACCGAAGGGCACGATCAGGAAACGCAGCGCACGCCCCACTTCGGCCCAGGCGCTGATGGCGAGCACGATGACGAGCGAGCCGACGATGTGGTCGCTGTCGGCCATCGCGCCCTCGGTGCCGAACAGCAGCCGCGTGCACATCAGCGCGACGCCGATCGCGACGCAGGCGTTCAAGGTCCACGGGGCGGTGATGCCGCCGCCGAAGGTGCGGGCGATGAAGCGGCGCGGCGGCTGGTCGAACTCGAAGCTGTGGTCCTGCGTGCCGCCGGCCATCGTGTCACCGTGCCAGAACACGTCCCACAGCGGTCGGCCTGCGCGCCGGCGCTCCCTGAGGAACTGCGCCGTCGCGACGATCTCATCGAGCGAGTAGGGAATCATCACCACCATCGCCGCCGCCGTGATCAGGCACAGACCGCACCAGGTGCCGATCCAGATCGGCTGGATGACGATGAAGAAGATGCTCACGCCGCCCAGCGGCACGACCAGAAAGCCGAACAGCGCCACCATCCACGGCATCGTGCGCCAGCGCCGGCGGCTGCCCATGATCCCCGACAGCGCTTCGAGGATGTAGGCCACTGCGCCGAGTCCCGCGTCGGGCACGGGCCAGGCCTTCGACATCTCGGAGCTGATGACGGCCTCGGTGCCGTCGCCGAAGGCCGGGTCCCAGGCCGCGGGAATGTGGCCGAGCTGGTAGGCGGCCATGTAGCGCGAGAGAAAGAAACCGAACAAGGCGAGCCCGATGATCGGCAGCCGCTGCGTCCAGTCCGACGGTGAATAGTCCCAGCCCGGCGGCACGTCCGGCCCCAGCGCCAGGCCCACCGGGCTCATGCCCGGCATGGGTGGCACCAGGATCGCCAGCGCGATGACCAGCGTGCCGACCAGCGTGTCGTTCACGTACGCGGCCGGGCTCGCCGTCCAGAACACGAGCGGTGCGAACAGCAGCCAGGCGCCGACGAACACGTTGGCCCACTGCGCCCAGCCGAAGCGCGGCGACAGCGACAAACCGCCGAACACCACCAGCAGCACGCCGCTGGCGATGTCGCTCAGCGTCATGCCCGTCTCGTCGCGGTAGCCGAGCGCCGAGGGGCTGGCGATCAGCCACAGGCCGAAGAAGACGATGACGAAATGCGCCCACAAGGTGGCCCTGCGCGCCTGCTCTGCCGCCGCCATGTGGTCGGACAGGGCCTGCTTTTCCGGCTCGTCGAGGGCCGCCTGCTGCTCGGGCTCGACGCCCTCGGGCGAGGTGAGCTTGTTGCGCGCGTACCAGGCGGAAGGATCGGCCTTCATCACCTCCACCAGCCGCGTCAGGCCTTGCGCCAGC
>NZ_JACDCU010000140.1 GCF_013817365.1 Methylibium sp.
GCGTGAGCGTCTCGAAGCGCAGGAACTCGCCGAACTCGTCGCTCGGCGCCGGCACGGTGAGCACGAGGTTCTCGATGCGCACGCCCCAGCGGCCGGGGCGGTACAGGCCGGGCTCGACCGAGGTGATCATGCCGGGCTGCATCGCCATCTCGGGCGTGACCACCGCCTTGCTGATGCTCTGCGGCCCCTCGTGCACGTTGAGGAAATAGCCGACTCCGTGGCCGGTGCCGTGCCCGAAATCGCAGCTTGCGGCCCACAGCGGCGCGCGCGCGATCGCATCGAGCATCGGCCCGGGCGTGCCCAGGGGAAAGCGGGCTCGGGACAACGCGATCGTGCCCTTGAGCACCAGCGTGTAGTCGCGCTTCATGGCCGCGCTGGGCATGCCGATGGGCCAGACGCGCGTGACGTCGGTCGTGCCGCCGAGGTATTGCGCGCCCGAGTCGATCAGCAGCAGACCGTTGGCCTCGACGCCGCCCTGGCGCGAGATCTGTGCGTGTGCAGTCTCGGTCGCGCGGTAATGCGGCATCGCGCCGTTCGCGTTGAAGCCGGCGATGACGGGAAAGCTCAGGCCGACATAGCCGGGCTGCCTGGCACGCTCGGCGCTCAGCCGCTGCGCGACCGTCAATTCAGTGATCGCCTCATGGGCCAGCGCCCGCTCGAACCAGGCATAGAAGGCGCACATGGCGGCGCCGTCGTGCGCCATGGCCTCGCGCACGAAGGCGGCCTCGGCGTCGCTCTTGCGGCTCTTGAAGAGCGTCGTCGGATTGATCGACTCGACCAGACGCACGCCGTCGGCGACAGCCTCTCGCAGGGCGAGGGTCACACGCTTCGGATCGATGAGCAGTGTGCTGCCGGCGGGCAAGGCGGCGAGCGCCGAGCCGGCTTGTTCGTAGGGCAGCAGGAGCACGCCGTCAGTGGCCAAGGTCGCGGCCAGCGCAGCATCGACCTTGCCCGCACCGACGAAGAGCTGCGCCTCGCCGTCGCGTTCGACGATCGCGTGCGCCAGGAACACAGGGTTGTATTCGACGTCGGCGCCGCGCAGATTGAAGAGCCAGGCGATGTCGTCGAGGGTCGAGATCAGGTGATGCGTGGCGCCCTGCCTGGCAATGGCTTCGCGCAGGCGCGAGAGCTTGGCGTTTCGCGCGGTGACTGCATGCGGTGCGAGGTGCTCGTACAGGGCCGCGGCGGGCAGGGCAGGGCGTTCGGGCCAAGCTCCTGCGAGCGGATCCTCAACGGTGCGCAAAGCGATGCCGGCGGCCACCAGCCCGCTGCTCAGCTGCTCGGCGGCAGCCAGACCGAGCACCGCGCCATCGACCGCGACCGTGCCGCCCGATGCAAGCTGCGACACCAGCCATTGCACATGTGCATTCGACTGGGCCGTGGCGATCTTCACCAGCTCGATCCCGCTGCCGGCCAGCTCGGCCTCGGCCTGTTCCCAGTAGCGGCTGTCGGCGAACAGGGCCGCGCGGCTGTCGGCCAGCACGGCCAGCGTGCCCATCGAGCCGGTGAAGCCCGAGAACCATTCACGGGACTGCCAGTGACCCGGCAGGTACTCGGAGAGATGCGGATCGCTCGACGGCAGCAGCACCGCGTCGAATCCCTTCGCGCGCATCGCCTTGCGCAATTGCTCGAGGCGCAGGCGGATCGGTGAGAGGCGGGTGTCCAAAGCGCTTGTCCTTGCTGGCAAGAAAGCGGCGCGGCGATGCACGTGCCGACCGCGCCGGGCGACGCGGTTGCGTTGCCAACGGCTGCTGCAATTTAGGCGCTGCGCTCGGCCGTGGGGCGGGGCGCTACGTCCGGGTCGGCCACCACGCGGGCCTGACGCTCGAAGCTGAAATAGGCCCACGCCCAATCGGTCAGCACCACCATCCGGTTGCGAAAGCCGATCAGGAAGTAGATGTGCACGAACAGCCAGAACAGCCAAGCCAAGCCGCCGCTGAACTGCACGGGGCCGAGCACCGGCATGTCGACCGCCGCAACGGCTGCCCGACGGCCGATCGTGGCCAGCGAGCCGTAATCGGCATAGCGAAACGGCTTCGTCGGCTCGCCCCGCAGACGAGCGAGCAGGTTGTTGGCCGCCGTGCGGCCCATCTGCTTGGCGGCGGGGCTGACGCCCGGCACTGGCTGCGGCGTGCCGGTTCTGTCGGGGCTGGTGGCCGCCGCCAGATCGCCGACCACGAAGACCTCGGGGTGGTCGTTCACGCTCAGGTCGGCATTGACCACCACGCGCCCGGCACGATCGAGCACGCAACCGGTGGTCGCAGCGAGAGAGGCGCCGAGCGGCGAAGCGGCCACACCGGCCGCCCACACCACGGTCTGCGCATCGAGCCTGCGGGTGCTGCCGTCGAGCGCCTCGTAACTCAGCCCGTCGGCATCGATCGTGCTGACCTTGGCGTTGGTCAGCACTTCCACACCGAGCGAGCGCAGTTGCTCCAGCGCCTTCTGGGAGAGCTTGTCGCTGAAAGCGCTGAGCACGCGCGACCCGCCCTCGACCAGCACGACGCGCGTGCGTCGGGAGTCGATGCGGCGGAACTCCTCGGGCAGCGTGTGCTGCGCGATCTCGGCCAGCATGCCGGCCATCTCCACGCCGGTCGGTCCGGCGCCCACCACGGCGAAGGTCAGGTAGGCGTTGCGCCGCGCCATCTCGGCCTCGCGCTCCGCACGCTCGAAGGCCAGAAGCACGCGGCGCCGAATGTTGAAGGCGTCGGCCAGCGTCTTGAGCCCCGGCGCGTGGTCCGCCCAGCCGTCGTTGCCGAAATAGCTGTGGGTGGCACCGGCGGCGACGATGAGGTAGTCGTAGTCGATGCGTTCCGGGCCGCCGTCGGCCATGCCCCGATCTTCGAGCAGCACGCTTTTCGCGCCGGCGTCGATGCGGCTCACTTCGCCGAGCAGGATGGTGAGGTTGCCGCGCCGCATCTCGCCGCGCAGGATGTGGCGTATCGGCCCCGAGATGGCCGGTGCGGACAGGCCCGCGGTGGCCACCTGGTACAGCAGCGGCTGGAACAGGTGATGGTTGGTGCGGTCGATCAGCGTGATCTCGACCGCCGCCTTGGACAAGACGCGCACCGCCTCGATGCCGCCGAAGCCGCAACCGATGATGACGACACGAGGCTTGGAGGGCACGGCGGACGAGGAAGTGGCAGGCGAAGGTGTGCTCATGAGACCGTCGGGTTGGGAGTCTGGGCGCCCAGTGCGCGCAGCTTCTTGCGCACCAGGTCGATGTGGCTGCGCAGCGCGTACAGCTCGTCTGCATGCGAGAGCGGCACCTGCAGCTGCTTGACCTTGGCGTCGAGTTCGTCGAGGTCGTTCATCAGCGGCTGTGCGCCTCGAGCGTGATCCAGGCCGTCGGCCAGGCCTTCCTCGATCTGGCGCAGGCGCGCATACCAGCGGAACACGCGCGAGCGCACCCGCAATTCGTAAAGCGGCGGCAGCACGCGCGAGAGCGGAATCAGCACCACGATCACACCGGCCAGCACCACCCACATGCGGTCGATCAGGTTGGCCAGCCAGAACGGCAGGTAGCGCTGGAGGAAGGGCGGGCCCGATTGAAAAAAGCGCGCTGCTTCCTTGGCCAGCGGCAGCTCGCTGCCGAGCAGACTCGGGAACTCGCCTCGCCTTTGGAACCAGCCGGCGCCGCTGTGGATGGCGCTCGCCGCTTGCACGAAAAGCTGCTGCAGGGCCGGGTGGGCATCTTCGCGCGCGACGAGCATCGCCGTGGGTGCGAGCAGTCGGATGTCCTGCGCCGGCACGTCTTCGCCGAGTTTGACCACGCCGCGCGGCAGCAGCACGGGCGAGACGACGGGCAGGCGCCGCGAATAGGCCTCGGCCTGGGCGAAATCCATCAGCCCGATGCCAGGCGTGAGCAGCAGCATCTGCACCAGTGGCGACTCCGGCGCCGAGGTGTAGACGAGCGCATCGGTTTCGCCCGCGAACAGGCTCACCACGGCCGGCGTGTTGCCCAGGCGCTGCACGACCAGGTCTTGCGGCGCGAGGCCGTTGGCGTCGAACAACCGCAGCATCAGGTTGGTTACGCCGCTGCCGGGAGCGCCGATGTTCACGCGCCAGCCCTTCAGCTGAGCCAGGCTTTCGAGTTGCTCGCTGCCGAGTTTTTCCTTCGCGGCGGCCTCGCGATAGAACAACCACACCGGCTCGTAGAACAGGCTGCCCAGCGACACCAGATCCGGCGGCGGTCCTTCGTCGTTGCGCCGCAGCCGGCCGGCGCCGCCTTGCACGAAGGCGAAATCGACGCCCGATTTCGGGTCTTGCAGCAGCTTGAGGTTCTCCGAAGAGCCCTGCGTCGCGCGCAGTTCCACTTCGATGCCGAAACGCTGCAGATGGGCCTTGTAGCGCTGGCCGAATTCGGCATAAGCGCCTTGTTCGGGGCCCGTGGCCAGCGTGACTTTCTTCGGTGGCGTGGGATCGAGCGCCCAGTAGGCCAATACCAGCAAGGCCAGCGCGATCAGCACGAAAGGGCCGCCTGTGACGAGCAGGTCGCGCGTGTTGATCAGCGTGTCGCGGAACTTCGGCAAACGGGGCATCGGCGGGGGCAATGACAGGAGGCGGCGCAGCGGCGATTCTCGTCCAGCGCCGCGATCAGGCGCTTGTTCCGCTGCGCCGGCTGCGCCACAAGCTCTCGACGCTGTAAAGCGCCAGTGCCGCCCATATCGCTCCGAACCCGATCGCGCGCGGCGCACCGAAGGGTTCGTCGAAGATCAGCACACCCAACAGCAATTGCAGGGTCGGCCCGATGTACTGCAGCAGGCCGAGCAGCGCGAACGGGATGCGCCGCGCACCGGCGGCAAACAGCAGCAGCGGTATCGCGGTGATGGGTCCGGCGGCGACCAGCAGCCATCGCGTGGTGGCGCCGCTGTCGGTGAATGCGGCCTGACCTTGCAGCGCGAGCCAGGCCAGGACGGCGAGCGCGATCGGGCCCAACATCAGCGTCTCCATGGCCAGCCCTTCGAGCGCACCTAGCGGCGCGGTCTTGCGCAGCAGGCCATAGCCCGCGAACGACACCGCAATCGCCAGCGCAATCCAAGGCGGCGCGCCGGCCTGCACGGTGAGCCACGCGACACCTGCCGCAGCCAGCGCCACGGCCGCCCACTGGCCGCGCCGCAGGCGCTCGCCGAGAACGAGCGCGGCGAACAGCACGTTGACCAGCGGATTGATGAAATAACCCAGGCTCGCCTCGACGATGCGGTCGTTGGTCACCGCCCAGATGTAGAAAAACCAGTTGATCGCGATCAGCAGCGAACTGGCCGCGCAACTGCGCAGCACGCGCGCATCGCAAAGTGCCGCGCCGAGCCAGGTCCACCGGCGTTGCGCGGCCAGCAATGCGGCCACGAAGAGGAGCGACCAGGCCACGCGGTGCGCCAGCAGCTCCAGCGGCGGCACCGCCTGCAGCGCCTTGAAGTACAGCGGGAAAAGTCCCCAGCATGCATAGGCGAGGCTGGCCTGCAGGATGCCGCGGTTGACGTTGGAGGGCACGGTGATCGCAAGGCCGGCCGACTCAGGCGCCGGCCGGGAGCGGTGGTGTCAGTCCACGCCAAGCAGATCGACTTCGAACAGCAGCGTCGCGTTCGGCGGGATCACGCCACCGGCGCCGCGTGCACCGTAGCCCAGCGCAGCGGGGATGACGAGTCGGCGCGCACCGCCGACCTGCATGCCCGCCACGCCTTCGTCCCAACCCCGGATCACCATGCCGGCGCCGAGCTCGAACTCGAAGGCTTGGCCGCGGTCCTTGCTGGAGTCGAACTTGGCGCCGGCCTTGCCGTCGTCGTAGAGCCAGCCGGTGTAGTGCACGCTGACCTTCTGCCCTGCAGCCGCGGTGGCGCCGCTGCCGACGGTGGTGTCTTCGTACTGCAGGCCCGAGGGAGTGGTGTGCATGGCAATCCTTTATGGAATGGGAACGGGAATGGGTCGAGCAGCATAACGGCCGGTGCAAGCCTTGCCGTTCGGCCGTGGCCAGAGTGCGCTTCGTGCAAACACGGCCACAGCGGTGCGGTTCTCCGTGAGGTTCGACACGCTTCGTGCTGCGGTGGACGCGGCATCACGCCAGCGAGGCGCGTTGCGGCGTCCAATGCGGAACTGAAACGGTTTGTCACGTTTGCCTCGTCCTGTCTTGAATGAGCGCTTCCCAAGCTGAAATCGACCCCGACGCGCTCGCGCCGGGCACTCGCCTGTCCGAGTTCGAGATCGAGCGGGTGCTGGGGATCGGCGGCTTCGGCATCGTCTACCTGGCGTTCGACCATGCGCTCGAACGTCATGTGGCCTTGAAGGAATACATGCCCGCGGCGCTCGCGGCCCGGCGCGGTGGCACACAGATCGCCGTGCGCTCGGAAGCGCACGTCAAGACCTTCGGCATCGGGCTGCGCTCTTTCGTGAACGAGGCGCGGCTGCTGGCACGCTTCGACCATCCGGCGCTGGTCAAGGTCTACAGATTCTGGGAAGAAAACGGCACCGCCTACATGGTGATGCCTTACTACGAGGGCCAGACGCTGAGCAACGCGCGCACCGCGATGGCGTCACCGCCGAACGAGGACTGGCTGCTGGCATTGGCCGACGCGATGCTCGGCGCGTTGGAGGCGCTTCACCGCGAGCAGGTCTATCACCGCGATGTCGCGCCCGACAACATCCTGCTGCAGCCCGACGGCACGGCTGTGCTGCTCGACTTCGGCGCGGCGCGGCTCGTGATCAGCGACCGCACGCAATCGCTCACCGCCATCCTCAAGCCGAATTTCGCGCCGATCGAGCAGTACGGCGAATCCTCGCAGCTGCTTCAGGGCCCCTGGACCGACCTCTACAGTCTGGCTGCGGTGCTGCATTTCTGCCTCATCGGCCGTGCGCCCGTGCCGGCGGCACTGCGCATGCTGCACGACGAACTGCCCTCGCTGCTGGCGCTTGGCGATGAGTTGACCGCAGCCGACGGCTCTCACTACAGCGCCGCCTTCCTTGCCGCGATCGACGCGGCGCTGGCCGTGCGGCCGCAAGCCAGACCGCAGCACGCGGCGGCCTTTCGGGCCGCACTGCACGGCGAGCCGGCGCCGCCGGTCGGGGCGGAACTCATCGCCTTGCCGGCCAAGCCGCAGAGCAGCATGTCACGGGCGCCCTTTGCGCCGACCGAGGCACGGCTGCGGCACTCGGGCGGCGCGCCCGCCGTGACCACGGCCTGGGCGACGATCGCCCCCAGAACCGATCAACCGGCCGAAACCTCGGCAGCGAAAGCGGCGCAAATCCCGGGCAAGCGCTCCGTGCTGGCGGCGGCGGTGCTGGCGCCGTTCGCGACGATGCCGCCGCGGCGCTTGGCGATGCTGGGCCTGGCGCCTGCAGTTCTTGCAGGGCTTATGGCTTACTCCGCGATGCGGCCGGAAACACCGGCGGCCGAGTTCGTCGAAAGCCGCGCGCCCTTGTCGCCGGCCATGCGGGCGCCGAGCGTTGCAGAGCCGCCCCCGTCGGTGCAGATCGTCACCGAACTCATCGTGGAACCTGCGCAGACTGCTGCCGTCCCTGCGCTTGTCTCTCCGTCGCCGCCCTTGTCCGCCGCGCCTGTCGCGCAACGCAAGGCGCCGCCCACCACCGTCGCTTCCGGTGAAACCCCGCCTTTTGCACTGGAAACGACGCGGCAGGCAGCTACCGACGAGGCCGTCGCCGCGGCGGCCGACAGTTCTTCGGCGCGCACGCAACGCGCGCGTCCCGTGCGCGCTCCCGCAGCAGCGGCGCAGACGGCTCGGCAGTCCTGCGGCGACCGCAATTTCTTTTCGATGCAGTTTTGCCTGCAGCGCCAGTGCAGCAAGCCGGAGTTCGCGCGAGACACCGAATGCCTCGATCTCCTGGAACGTCAAGGCAACCAGACCCGGCCCTCGTTCTGAGGGGATGCGCGCCGCCATGAGCACCGTTCCCGCCGATCGACCGCACCTTGCGCACTGGCCCAAGCGCCTGCCGCTGGAACTGGTGGTGCCCGACACCACGCTGTGGTTCAACCTGGAAGTCGCGGCGCGCCGCTACCCCGACAAGCCCGCCTACGTCTTCTTCGGCCGGGAACTCGCCTACGGCGAACTGCAGCGCCAGGCCGAGGCTCTGGCCGGCTGGCTGCAACAGGTGGCCGGCGTGAAGCGCGGCGATCGGGTCGCGCTCTATCTGCAGAACTGCCCGCAGTTCGTCGTCGCCTGCTATGCGGTGCTGCGGGCCGATGCGGTGGTGGTGCCGGTCAATCCGATGAACAAGGCCGACGAGTTCGGCCACCACATCACCGATCCCGGAACGCGGGTCGTCGTGTGCAGCGCCGATCTCGCCGTCAACGTGGCGCAGGCCGATGCCGCGCTGCCTTGCGGGCAGCGTCTCGCCCACCTGCTGGTCACCCGCTACGACGACGCGCTGCCTGAGCGTTTCGATCCCGATCTGCCGGTGCCGCAAGCGATGGCGCAATGGCTGCGTGCCGATCCGCCGTTGCCGCAAGGCCTGCCGGTCACGCGCTGGAACGATGCGCTCGCCGCCGGCCATGTGCCCGGCCCGCACACCGCCACGCCCGACGATCTGGCGCTGCTCCCCTACACCTCCGGCACCACGGGGCTGCCCAAGGGCTGCATGCATCCGCACCGCACGCTGATGCACAACGCGGTGGGGGGCGGCCAATTCGGCTTCGGCGGCCCGGAGGCGGTGAGCCTGGGGGTGGTGCCGCTCTTTCACATCACCGGCATGGTCTACAGCGTGCTCGGTTCGGTCTACCTCGGTGGCACGGTGGTGCTCATGCCG
>NZ_JACDCU010000508.1 GCF_013817365.1 Methylibium sp.
CCCGCGCCGCCGTTGCCGGTGGGCGTGAAGTTCGTGAACGGCGCCGGCGACACCTGCTCGGCCGGCGCCATGACTTCGCTGGCGGTTTCCTGCTGCTCGAGCGCGGCGGCCCATTCGGCCGCCATGTCGTCCTGGGCGGTGTTGTCTGCGGTCGGTTTGGCGTCAGCCATTGTGGTCTCCCAACCAGTGGGGGTTGTGGTTCGTCAGCAGGTGGTCGATCTTGATCGCGTACTTGCCGTTGCTCGTGCCGTAGTGGCAGTCGAACACCGGCACGCCATCGACCTTGGCCTTGACGATCGGCTCGAGGTCGAGCTCGATGAAATCGCCCGGCTTGAGCGAGAGAAGTTGCTCCACCGTGGCAGGCGCGGTCGCCAGCTCGGTGACGAGTTCCACCTCGGCGGCCTGGATCTGCTGCGTGAGCAGCTTGACCCAGCGGCGGTCGGGCTCGCTGGAGTCGCCCACCGTGGCGGAGTACAGCGTGTCGCGGATCGGCTCGAGCGTGGCGTAGGGAATGCAGAAGTGGATGGTGCCGGTGGTTTCGCCGATCTCCAGCGTGAACGAGCAGGTCACGACGATCTCGCTGGGCGCGGCCACGGTGGCGAACTGCGGCTGCATCTCCGAGCGCTGGTATTCCAGTTCGATCGGGTACACGCCGGCCCAGGCCTTCTTGTATTCGGCGGCGATCACGTCGACCAAGCGCGTGATCACGCGTTGCTCGGTGGGCGAGAAGTCGCGGCCCTCGATGCGCGTGTGGAACTTGCCGGCGCCGCCGAAGAGGGCGTCGATCACGGCGAACACCAGCGTCGGGTCGCACACGATCAACCCGGAGCCGCGCAGCGGGCGCACCGACATGATGTTGAAGTTGGTCGGCACCACGATCTCGCGCAGGAAGGCGCTGTACTTTTGCACCTTGATGCCGCCGACGGCCACCTCCGGCGTGCGCCGGATCATGTTGAACAGCCCCACGCGGATGTTGCGCGAGAAGCGCTCGTTGATGACCTCCATGGTGGGCATGCGCCCACGCACGATGCGCTCCTGGCTGGCCAGGTTGTAGTCGCGGATCGCGCCGGTATCGACCTCCTCGGCCTCGAGCTTCTGGCTCTCGCCGGTGATGCCCTGCAGCAGCGCGTCGACTTCGTCTTGCGAGAGGATCTGCTGATTCATCGCACCAGCCGGGTGGAGACAGTGAACGGTTTCATCACTGAATGATGAAACTGGAAAAGTGAACCTTCTCGACCGGGTTGTGCACCGCCGGCACGCGCGGCCGGCCGGCCACCGGGGCAGCAGGCGCCACCTCGATGCCCAGCGGGCGTACCGACTCGCGCATGATCTCGGCGGCCAGTTGCTCCTTGCCGGCGCGCTCGAGCAGTTCGGCCGAGCTCTTGTGGGCCAGGATCATCAGCACGCCGTTGCGGATCGCCGGCATGTAGGCCTTGAGCTGCTCGGCGACCGCGGCGTTGTCGATCTGCAGGGTGATGCCGATCTGCGCGTAGCGCTCCTGCTCGCGGTCGGCGAGGTTCACCACGAAAGGATCGAGCGGCAAGAAGGTGGGGGGCTTGCTCGGGTCGCGTCGGCCCTGGTCCTGAAGGGCGAGTGCCTCGTCGGCGGGCAGTGCGTCGTCCTCGCCGGCGAGCGCGGCCGCCAAGGCGGCCTTCTTCTTGAGCACGAACACCGTGGCCGCCGCGCCGCCGGCCAGCAGCACACCGACGATCGCCAGGATCATCAGCAGCTTCTTGGACAGCTTGCGCCGGGGTTTGCTTGCGGAAACGGGGGCGGCTTCGGCCGCGGCTGCAGACATCGGGAACTCCTTGGTCACTCGGCGTGCGCGGCGGCGATGGGGCTGCCGCGCGCAGGGAATGAGAGTGATTATTCGAGCGGGCTACTGCGCTGATGCGGGGATAAGGCGGCTCAATCCGCTGCTGATGCGGATATGGCGAGCCTTGCGAGCCGGCCTTTCAGGCATAAAGGTCGAGCAAGCCCCGCCCGCCCGGCAGCGCCGCGCTGCCAGGCGCAAGAACCTCGCCGGCATCCGCATCCGCGCCGGCGGCGCGCGCCGTACCGCCCTCACCCGACAACGACTCTCTCGCCCCCGAACCCTGCTCGGAGACACCGCCGCCGGTCAGCGTGAGCCCTGCGCCGTGCAAAGCGGCAGCCAGCGCCGGCAGGCTCGACGCGAGCGCCTCGCGGGTGCCGGCATGGGCCGCGCTGAAGTCGATCTGCGCCTGCGCGCCGTCGAGCGCGATCTGCACCGTGATCGGGCCCATCTCGACCGGGTTGAGCTGGAGTTGGGCCTGCTGCACGCCGCCCTGCGCGAGCAGCGTGAGCCGCGCGGCCAGCGCCGCGCCGAAGTCGGGCGAATCGACCGGCGTGGCCAGCGCCAACATCGGTGCGCCGCTTGCGGCGGCGGCCGAAGTGGCGGCACTGCCGGCGGCGGCCGGTGCAGGGTGCAGGCTGGCGAGCGCGGGAAGAGGCGCCGCCTGCGCACCGAGTGCGGGGCTCTCGCCCAGCCCCCTGCTTGCATCGGCAGCGGCAGCAGCAGCAGCAGCCGGCGATGCGCCGGTCGCCGCGATGAATTCGGTGCCGGACGCTGCGCCCGCAACGGTGCCGCGTTGCGTGCCGGACCCTGCGTCGGCCGAGGCCGCCGCCGCACCGTCACCG
>NZ_JACDCU010000509.1 GCF_013817365.1 Methylibium sp.
TCGCAGTCCTGCCGAAGCCGCCGCGCTGGTCGCCGACTGGCGCGCAAGCGGCCTGAACAAGGAGGAGTTCAGTAAGCGTCCGATGACGCCTTTGCCGAGCCCCCCGGCCGTCGTTCAGCGCGGCGCGGGGAATCTGCCGGCGCAGCGTTCCGGGGTGAGCGTTGCCGGGTCGACGCCGCCCGCGTGCAGGCTGGCGATGACGTGGCGCAGGTAGGCACGGGGTTCGACGCGGGCCAGTCGACAACTCTCGAACAGGGTGTGGTTGCGCGCGGCCCAGGCGGTGGCGTCGTCGCTGCCGACGAACAGCCAGTTCTTGCGGCCGATGACGATCGGGCGGATGACGCGCTCGGCTTGGTTGTTGTCGATCGGCAGGTCGCCGCGCGTGGTGTAGGCGGTGAAGCAAAGCCAGCGATCGAGCAGGTAGTCGATGGCCTTGCGCAGATCGCTGCCGGGCGAGTAGCGGTCACGATTGGCGTCGAGCAGCGCATGGATGTCGGCGAGCAGCGGGACGGCCTGTTCCTGCCGCGCTTTCAAGCGGTGGGCCTCGGCCGCGGCGACGTCGAGACCCTGGTCGCGCTCGTGATTCTGGGCGAGCCGCTCGATGCGGTAGAGCGCGCCGACGCGCGCGACCACGTCAGCGGCGAATGGATCCTTTACGAACGGCAGGAAATCGCGCCGCCCGTGCGTCCAACAGCAGAGACGGGTGATGTCGCGCTCGGCGCAGACGGCGTCGTAGACGCGGTAGCCATCGCCCATCAGGAAGCCGAGGGTGGCCAGCAGACCCGGATCGTCGTCGTCACCGACGACGGCGTCGCGCTGATCGCCCAATACCGCGCGCAGTTCCTTGCTGCCGCGCCCGCCGACATGGAAGAACGCCTGACGGCCGCCGACGAACGCCCACAGATAGCGCCCGCCGTCCTGGGTTGGCAGCGTCGTCTCATCGGCGTGGATGAACGTCCGCGCCAGGACCTGGGCGCGGATGGCCTCGGTCACCGGCGTGAAGAACTCGGCGAAACGCCGCGCCAGGTCACCGAGCGTCGAGTCTTCGAGATCCGAGCCCATGGCGCGGAAGTCGGCCAGCATCCGCGTGAACGGCATGCCGTGGAGGTACTTCCGAAGCATGGCCTCGAGCAGGTATTCGTCGCTGTATTTGCCCTTGGGCACGAGCGCCGGATCGACCGGCGCGCGGAACAGTTCCTCACGGGTGTCCGGCAGGCCCCAGCGCTCGCGCTTGATGATCTGCCGCACGATCTCGGCGGCGATGAAATGCTCGCGCTCCGAGATTTCGTAGCCGAGCAGGATCAGCGGCGTGCCGTCCGCCGCGACGTGCTCACCGACCGGAGCCGCGATCACGTGGTCGACCGGGCGCAGGCTGCGGTTGACCGGCTTGCGGCCGCCGCCGTTGACCGGCTTGGGTCTCCCGTCCGGCCCGCGGCCCTTCTTGCCGTTCTTGGCCTTCGACCGTTCTTCGCGCAGCTTCTGCTTGGCCTGCGCGTCGTCCGCCGTCACCCCGGCGTCGACCGGCGCGCCGAGGAAGTCCTGCTGCACGGCGTCGCCGTGGTTCTGCTGCGGCGGCCGCCGCTCGCTCGATGGCGCGTAGAGGATGCGCCGCATCCAGTCGTTCTTCGCCGCGAGATCGCCGACCTCCCATTTCAGCGCCGCCACCTCGGCGCGCAGATCCGCGATCTCCTCGGCCGCGGTGATGAACTTTTGCGCAGTCACGCGCGCATTATCGCGGTCCTTTCCTTTTCGCCACAGCGTCCGAAGCGATGCAGCAGCACGCGATCGCGCACGACGATGCCGTCGAGCAGCAGCTGCCAGTCCGCGTGCGACAGTTCGAGCGCCGATGGCAGACCATCGCTGCGCGAGATCCGCGGCACCACGAAGCGCCCGCCGGCCAGCCGCTTCGCGCACAGCCAGAAACCGTCGCGGTCCCAGCACAGCGCCTTGAGGCGGTTGGCCTGCTTGCCAACAAAGACGAACACGTCACCGGCGTTCGGATCGCGCTGCAGACGGCCGACCACCACGGCGCTAAGCGCATCGATGCCCATGCGCATGTCGACCGCTTCGCCGCAGAGGAATACCCGCCGCGCGCCCAGCGCGATCACCGCCGCACCCGCATCAGCGCGGACACCAGCGTCACCGCCGTCGATACGTCGATGCCGGTTAGGCGAAGGCACTCGCCGATCTCCAGCGACAAGCCGCCGCCGGCGTTGACCGATGCGGGCGGGCAGACCTCGATGAACCCGGTTGGCGAGGCTGACTCGCGCGCCAGGACGCGATCCAGGCAGGACGTCAGCGCCGAGCGCAGGATGCCGCGCTGCCGGCTGAACTCCTCCTTGTTCAGGCCGCTTGCGCGCCAGTCGGCGACCAGCGCGGCGGCTTCGGCAGGACTGCGACGAAGGCGAAGCGGGGACGGGACGGTTTGCGATGTATCTGCCATGACGGCTCCTTGGCCGCCATCGTGGCAGGAGCCCTGACGAGATTCATCGCGGGGTCATCGGACGGTTACGATCATCATCAATCTGTCAGCCCAAGCCACGGCGTCGGCCACGGTGCCACACCCGAATGCGATAGCATGCCAGAGGTAGCTGGCGACATCTTCGATCGTCGGCTGCGTGTCGATCGGGTAAGGGTCCATTGCACTCACGAGGTCC
>NZ_JACDCU010000510.1 GCF_013817365.1 Methylibium sp.
CGCTTAAGTTCGACCAAGGGTGGGCGGCTGTCGGCGGACGACGGCACGGAGCGACTTGTCATGGGCCCCAATATGAAAACGCCGGCTCGAACCGAGCCGGCGCCGCGCATGATAGGGGATAACACCCATCGGAGTCGGGTGCTCCCCAGCGCCGTGCGCCCGGCGTGCGGACGGCCGTGACGCACCTTGCAGATCGCTCTGCCGTGTGCTGCGGCGCGTCTCGAGCTTCGGTGCTAACGCGGCAGGTCGCTCGCGCCCATCAACTGCTCGTCGACCGCCCGGGCAGCCTGCCGACCCTCTCTAATCGCCCACACCACGAGCGACTGCCCACGGCGCATGTCGCCGGCTGCGAACACCTTGTCCACGCTCGTGCGGTAGCCGCCGAGGAAGTCGGTGCTCGCCTTCGCGTTGCCGCGGTTGTCTTTCTCGACACCGAAGGCATCGAGCACGGAAGCCACCGGGTTGACGAACCCCATCGCCAGCAGCACCAGGTCGGCCTTCAGCACTTCCTCGCTGCCGGGCACTTCGACCATCTTGCCGCCCTGCCACTCGACCCGCACGGTCTTGAGCGCGGTGACCTTGCCGCCTTCGCCGATGAATTCCTTGGTGCCGATCGCGAACTCGCGCTCGCAACCTTCTTCGTGGCTCGAACTGGTGCGCAGCTTGTAGGGCCAGTAGGGCCAGGTCAGCGCCTTGTTCTCTTCCTCGGGCGGCTGCGGCATGAGTTCGAACTGGGTCACGCTCTTCGCACCGTGGCGGTTGCTGGTGCCCACGCAGTCGCTGCCGGTGTCGCCGCCACCGATCACGATGACGTGCTTGTCGGTCGCCATGATCTGGCGCGCGACTGCGTCGCCCGCGTTGACCTGGTTTTGCTGCGGCAGGAACTCCATCGCGAAATGCACGCCGTCGAGGTCGCGGCCCGGCACCGGCAGGTCGCGCGACTGCTCGGCGCCGCCGGTCAGCAGCACGGCGTCGAAGTCGGCGCGGAGCTGCTCGGGCGAAACGGTCTCGCGGGCCACGTTCATGACCTTCGAGCCGTCGGGCAACTGGCCGACCATGACCCCGGTGCGAAACCGCACCCCTTCGGCGCGCATCTGCTCGACGCGGCGATCGATGTGCAGTTTCTCCATCTTGAAGTCTGGGATGCCGTAGCGCAGCAGACCGCCGATGCGGTCGTTCTTCTCGAACAGCGTCACCTCATGGCCGGCGCGCGCCAGTTGCTGAGCAGCGGCCATGCCGGCCGGGCCGGAGCCGACCACGGCGACCGTCTTGCCTGTTTTGTGCTTGGGCAGTTGCGGCTTGACCCAGCCCTCGGCCCAGGCGCGGTCGATGATGGCGTGCTCGATCGACTTGATGCCGACCGGATCGTCGTTGACGTTGAGCGTGCAGGCCGCCTCGCAGGGCGCCGGGCAGATGCGGCCGGTGAATTCGGGAAAGTTGTTGGTCGAGTCGAGCACCGTGAAGGCATTGGCCCAGTCATTGCGGTACACGAGGTCGTTGAAATCCGGAATGATGTTGTTGACCGGGCAGCCCGAATTGCAGAACGGCGTGCCGCAGTCCATGCAACGCGCGCTCTGGATCTTGGCATCGTCGGCCTTCAGCCCGATGACGAATTCCTTGTAGTTCTTCAGCCGCTCGCCGACCGGCGCGTAGCCCTCCTCGACGCGCTCGAACTCCATGAAACCGGTGACTTTTCCCATGATTCTTTTTTCCCGTACTGACCGATCTTGTGGACGCGAAGGCACGCGCCGCCCATGAGGGGCGCCCGCGCGCTGCGCCCGTTCACTTCGCCGCGACGGTGCGGCTCTTCCTGGGCGCTACCTTGGCCTTGGCGATGGTGTCGCCGGCTTCCTTCTGCGCGTGCAACTCGCCGAGAGCGCGCTTGTACTCGGAAGGGAACACCTTGACGAAACGCCCCCGTGCACTGGCCCAGTGGTCGAGGATGTCGCGTGCGCGCAGCGAGCCGGTCCACTTGTGGTGGTCCTCGATCAGCTTCTTCAGCAGCAGCTCGTCGGCCAAGCCCTTGTGGAAGCTTGCGGCGTCCTGACTGGCGCGCTGCTCGTCGGCAGGCAGCACCTTGTCCAGCGCGACCATCGCCGTGTTGCAGCGCTGCACGAACGTGCCGTCCTCGTCGTACACGTAGGCGATGCCGCCCGACATGCCGGCGGCGAAGTTGCGCCCGGTCTTGCCGAGCACGACCACGGTGCCGCCGGTCATGTATTCGCAGCCGTGGTCTCCGGTGCCTTCGACCACCGTGGTCGCCCCCGACAGGCGCACCGCGAAACGCTCGCCCGCCACGCCGCGGAAGAAAGCCTCGCCGCTGGTCGCGCCATAGAGCACCGTGTTGCCGACGATGATGTTGTGCAGCGCATCGCCGCGGAACTCGATGCTCGGGCGCACCACGACACGGCCGCCGCTCAGGCCCTTGCCGGTGTAGTCGTTGGCGTCGCCGATCAGGTACAGCGTGATGCCCTTGGCCAGGAAAGCGCCGAAGCTTTGCCCGCCCGTGCCCTCCATCTGCATGAAGATGGTGTGGTCGGGCAGCCCCTCGGGCCGGTGGCGGATCAGCTCGCCGGAGAGCATGGCGCCGACCGTGCGGTTGACGTTGCGCGTCTCCTCCATGAAATGCACCTTTTCGCCGCGGTCGATGGCGG
>NZ_JACDCU010000141.1 GCF_013817365.1 Methylibium sp.
GGACCACCCTATGAACACAGCGCTGATACCGATCGACGGCTCATCCAGTTCGCTGCGCGCGCTGGCCTTCGCATTGCACGCACTGCGCGGCCGCCCAGATGCACAGATCCATGTTCTCAACGTTCAGGCGCCTCTGCTGCATCCGTGGCCTGGAAAGTTGGTGTCGCCAGACATGATCGACGCCGAGTTGCGTAGCGACGGCGAGAAGCTGCTGGTGCAGGCCGAGATCATGGCGCTCGCCGCCGGCATCGGCAGCGTGGCGCACGTCAGCATCGGGGCAGCGGCCCAGGAGATCACTGCGTATGCGGCCAAGCATGGCTGCGATGTCATCGTGATGGGCACTCGCGGCATGGGTGCCGTGGCCAATCTGGTGGTGGGGTCGGTCGCGCAACGGGTCGTGCATCTGGCGACTGTGCCGGTGACCTTGGTCAAGTGACGGTTCCGCGAACCTCCCACGGCATCTGTCACTCATGAGGCCAGCGCCGCCCTCTCAGCAGCCATCGGTCAGCGGGCACGCGCTTTCGCACGCAGTTCAGGAGCATGTTGATCAAGGAAGCCGGCACCATGATTCTGACCGACGACAACTTCGCCAGCATCGTGCGCGCGGTGCAGGAAGGGCGCACGAACTACGACCATCGTCAAGATCGTGCGCTTCTGGCCGACTTCGGCTTGACGATGACAACCGGAACTCTGGCGGTGTACTGGTACCGGATGCGCACCGGTGATGCACCGCGTGCCTTGACCTTGGCCTTCACCACCCAACGAGGAATCGACGATCGCGCACAGCGTTTGCAAGCTGCTCGGCCTGCCCATTGCTACGGAACCGAATCATGATGACCAAGACGACGCCCACCGAAACCCCGAACGGCCCGCTGACGGCCGATCTGCTGCGCCGGATGGACGCCTACTGGCGCGCCGCCAACTACCTGTCGGTGGGGCAGATCTACCTGCTGGCCAACCCGCTGCTCCAGGAGCCGCTGACGCTCGCGCATGTCAAGCCGCGCCTGCTCGGCCACTGGGGCACGACGCCGGGCCTGAACTTCGTCTATGTGCACTTGAACCGCATCATCCGGCAGTACGACCTCGACATGATCGACGTCACCGGGCCCGGCCACGGCGGCCCCGGGCTGGTCGCCAACTGCTGGCTCGAAGGCACCTACAGCGAGGTCTATCCGAACATCTCGCAGGACGAGGCCGGCATGCAGCGGCTTTTCAAGCAGTTCTCGTTTCCCGGCGGCATACCGAGCCATGTGGCGCCCGAAACGCCGGGCTCCATCAACGAGGGAGGCGAGCTCGGCTATTGCCTCTCGCACGCTTTCGGCGCCGCCTTCGACAACCCCGATCTGCTGGTCGCCTGCGTCGTCGGCGACGGCGAGGCCGAGACCGGGCCACTCGCGACCAGTTGGCATTCGAACAAGTTTCTGAACCCCGAGCGCGACGGCGCGGTGCTGCCGATCCTGCACCTCAACGGTTACAAGATCGCCGGCCCGACGGTGCTTGCGCGCATCCCACGCGACGAACTCGAGATGCTGTTTCGCGGCTACGGCTATGAGCCCCATTTCGTCGAAGGTGACGAGCCCGCGGCGATGCACCGCTTGATGGCGGCGACGCTCGACCAGGTAGTCGCCGAGATCCAAGCCATCCAGCGCGAGGCGCGGAAGAACGGCTTCTCACGCCGACCACGCTGGCCGATGATCGTGCTGCGTTCACCGAAGGGCTGGACCGGGCCGGATGTCGTTGATGGCCTGGCCGTCGAGGGCACGTTCCGTGCGCATCAGGTGCCGGTGGCCGGCTTGGCGAGCCAGCCCGAACACCTCCAGATTCTCGAGCGCTGGATGCGCAGCTACCGGCCCGAGGAGCTGTTCGACGCGGGCGGCCGGCTGGTTGCGGAGTTGGCCGCGCTCGCGCCGGAAGGCAAGCGCCGCATGGGCGCGAACCCGCATGCCAACGGCGGGCTCGTGCTGCGCGATCTGGTGCTGCCCGACTTTCGCGACTACGCCGTGGCGGTTGAAACGCCAGGCGCAAGCGATGCGGAATCGACGCGTCCGCAAGGCCAATTTCTCCGCGACGTGCTCAGGCTCAACGCCGACGCGCGCAACTTCCGCGTCTTCAGTCCCGACGAGACGAGCTCGAACCGCTGGAACGCGGTGTTCGAGGTGACAAAGCGCTGCTCGACCGCCGAAATCCTGCCCGGCGACGACCATGTGGCGCCCGACGGCCGGGTGATGGAGGTACTAAGCGAGCACCAGTGCGAAGGCTGGCTCGAAGGCTATTTGTTGACCGGGCGGCACGGCTTCTTCTCGTGCTACGAGGCCTTCATCCACATCATCGATTCGATGTTCAACCAGCACGCCAAGTGGCTCGACGTGGCGCGGCGCATTGGCTGGCGGCGGCCGATCGCGTCCTTGAACCTGTTGCTGTCCTCGCACGTCTGGAGGCAGGACCACAATGGCTTCAGCCACCAGGACCCCGGCTTCCTCGACCTGGTGGTCAACAAGAAGGCTAGTGTCGTTCGCGTCTACCTGCCGCCGGACGCGAACACGCTGCTGTCGGTCACCGACCACTGCCTGCGCAGCCGCAACTACGTCAACGTCGTCGTCGCCGGCAAGCAGGCCGCGCCGCAATGGCTGGACATGGATGCTGCCGCCAAGCACTGCAGCGCTGGCCTGGGCATCTGGGCTTGGGCCGGGAACGACGGCGCGAGTGTTCCCGACGTCGTGATGGCCTGCTGCGGCGACGTGCCGACTTTGGAAACGCTGGCCGCGGTCGAGCTCCTGCGCCAGCATCTTCCCGAGCTGAAGGTGCGCGTCATCAACGTCGTCGACCTGATGAAACTGCAGCCACCGAGCGAGCATCCGCACGGCTTGAGAGACGCCGACTTCGACATGCTGTTCACGCGCGACAAGCCGATCATCTTCGCCTTCCACGGCTATCCGACGCTGATCCACCGCCTCACCTACCGCCGCGCCAATCACGCGAATCTGCACGTGCGCGGCTACAAGGAAGAAGGCACGACGACGACGCCGTTCGACATGGCGGTGCTCAATGACCTCGACCGCTTCCACCTTGCCGGCGACGTGATCGATCGCGTGCCGAGCCTCGGCTCGCGCGCCGCCGTCGTGAAGCAACTTTTGCGTGACAGGCTGATCGAGCACAAGGCCTACATCTGCGAACACGGCGAAGACATGCCGGAGATTCGCAACTGGCGCTGGGGCGGGCAGGCCTGATTGCGGAACGCCCATGACCGACACCGTCCCCGCCGTCACGCTCAGCCCACGTGACTACGACACTGTTCTGTTCGATCTCGACGGCGTACTGACCAAGACCGCCAGCGTGCATGCCGCGGCCTGGAAACGATTGTTCGACGCGTTTCTCGAACAGCGATTTGGTGACACCGGCGAACCGTTCGTCCCCTTCGACATAGATGCCGACTATCGGCGGTATGTCGATGGCAAGCCGCGTCACGACGGCGTTGCGGCGTTTCTCGCGTCTCGCGCCATCGAGCTGCCGGAGGGGTCACCCGAAGACGGCCCCGGCGTGCAGAGCGTGCGCGCGCTGGGCAGCCTCAAAGATCAGTACTTCCTCGAGCACCTCAACCGGCAGGGCGTCGAGCCCTACGAAGCGGCGATCGCGTTGGTCAAGACACTGCGGGCGCTGCAGATCAAGACGGCGGTCGTGTCGTCCAGCAACAACTGCGCGGCGGTGCTCGAGGCCGCGGGTATCGCGCAGCTGTTCGACACGCGTGTCGACGGGGTCGAAATCACCCGCCTCGAACTCAACGGCAAGCCAGCTCCGGATGCCTTCCTGGAGGCGGCTCGGCGTCTCGGCATCGCAGCGTCGCGTGCGGTCGTCGTGGAGGATGCCATCGCCGGCGTCGAGGCCGGCCGCGCGGGTCGATTCGGCTGCGTCATCGGCGTCGATCGCAGCGGGCAGTCGCTGGCGCTGCGCAAGGCCGGTGCGGATGTCGTGGTGACCAACCTGGCCCAGGTCCGGGTGGCCGAGGAGCCCGCTTCGGCGTGGTCTCTGGCGTTCGAGGGTTTTGACCCCGCACAGGAAGGAATTCGCGAAGCCTTGTGCACCCTGGGCAACGGCTATTTCGCAACACGCGGCTGCGCCGCCGAGGCGGCGGCGGACGACATTCACTACCCGGGCACCTACCTCGCCGGCGGCTACAACCGGCTGGCTACCGATATTGCCGGCCGCGTTGTCGAGAATGAGGATCTCGTCAATTTCCCCAACTGGCTCGCGCTCGAGTTTCGCGTCGCCGACGAAGACAAGTTCGACGCGAGGACGGTCACGCTCCTGTCGTACCGACAGGAACTCGATCTGCGGCGCGGCATGCTGTTGCGAACCATCCGCTTCGAGGACCGGCAAGGGCGACGCAGCCTGTTGACGGAGCGGCGTCTGGTCTCGATGAGCGACATGCACCTGGGCGCACTGGAGCTGAAGCTGACCGCGGAGAACTGGTCGGGCAGGGTCACGGTGCGCTCGGCGATCGACGGGCGTGTCGTCAATGCGGGTGCGAAGCTGTACCGCAAGTTCAACAACAAGCATCTGCAGCCGCTGGCCGGCGAGGTCGTCGGCGAGGACAGCGTCTACTTGCTGGTGCGCACCAGCCAGTCGAACCTTCACGTCGCGCAGGTCGCCCGAACACGAGTTTTCCTCGACGGAAAGCTTCTCGACCTTGCACGCCGAGTCATCGAAGAACCGGGCTACATCGGGCAGGAACTGGTGGTCGACCTCGAGCAGGGCGAGACCTTGATGCTCGAGAAGCTGGTCGCCTTCCACAGCTCGCGCGATCATGCCATCTCGGAGTGCGGACTGGAGGCGCGCAAGGCCATCTCGCGGGCCGGCCGCTTCGACGCCGTGATGGCGGACCATGTTCTGGCCTGGAAGCACTTGTGGCGTCGCTTCGACATTCATATCGAACCGGCCGATCCGACGGTCAAGCTGAACGTCTCGATGCTGCTTCGGCTGAACGTGGTTCACCTGTTGCAGGCCGTGTCGCTCCACTCCATCGGGCTCGACATGGGCGTGCCCGCGCGCGGCTGGACCGGAGAGGCCTACCAGGGCCATATCTTCTGGGACGAACTGTTCATCTTCCCGTTCTTTAACCACCGCGTGCCCGAGATCACCCGGGCACTGCTGATGTACCGCCACCGGCGCCTTGGCGAAGCGCGCGCCGCCGCGCACAGCGCCGGCTACAAGGGGGCCATGTTTCCCTGGCAGAGCGGCAGCGACGGCCAGGAGGAGACGCAGGCACTCAACCTCAACCCGCGCTCGCTGCGCTGGGCGAGCGACAACTCCTACTTGCAGCGCCACGTGGGAAGCGCTATTGCCTACAACGTGTGGCAGTACTTCGAGGTCACTCACGACCTCGAGTTCATGCAGTTCTACGGCGCCGAGTTGATCCTCGAGATCGCCCGTTTCTGGTCCAGCATCGCGACCTTCAACGAAGAGCGCGGGCGCTACGAAATCCGGGGCGTGATGGGTCCCGACGAGTTCCACGACGGCTATCCGGATGCAGCGCTGCCTGGCCTCGACAACAACGCCTATACCAATGCCATGGCCGTGTGGGTGCTGTGTCGGGCGCAGGACGTGCTCGACCTGCTGGCCGACATGCGCCGCGCTGAACTCACGACGCGCCTCGGCATCTCGGCGCAGGAGATCGCGCGCTGGGCCGACATCAGCCGCAGGATGTACCTGCCCTTTCATGACGACGGCATCATCAGCCAGTTCGAAGGCTACGAGAAGTTGCTCGAGTTCGACTGGCAGTACTACCGAACCCGTTACGGCAATATCCAGCGGCTCGACCTCATTCTCGAGGCCGAGAACGACAGCCCCAATCGCTACAAGCTGGCGAAGCAGCCCGATGTATTGATGCTGTTCTATCTGTTCTCGGCCGAGGAACTCGGCGAGCTGTTCAGACGCCTGGGCTATCCGTTCGAGTACCAGACGATTCCGAACAACGTTGCCTACTACGCCGCACGCTCGTCCCACGGCTCCACGCTGTCCCGCGTGGTGCATGCCTGGGTACTGGCTCGCTCCGATCGGCCGCGCTCGATGGTCTTCTTCGCCGAGGCGCTGCAAAGCGACGTGAGCGATATCCAGCAAGGAAGCACCTCGGAAGGGGTGCACCTCGGAGCCATGGCAGGCAGCGTCGACCTGGTGCAGCGCGTTTCCACCGGCATCGAGGTCAAGGGCGGTGTTCTGCGGCTCGATCCGCAGCTGCCGCTGGAGATGGAGCGCCTGGACATGCGCATCCGTTATCGAGGGCATTCGCTCGACCTGCGACTGACGCGCCACTCCCTCACGGTCCGCGAGCGTGATGGCGCAGCGGCGCCGATCTCCTTGTGCGTTGGAGGCAAGGCATGCGAATTCGTGAGCGGCAGCACCCGTGTGTTCGAGTTGAAAGGCGCACCGGCCGCGGCAACTTCTCCGGCCGCGGTTGCCAGCAACCGGGCGCCGTCGCTGCCGCTTTCGACATGACGGTGTCGAACGATCTGTGGGGTTGGCTGTGGTTGGTGCAGAAAGCAGGGGCACGGACTTGGATAGCAATACTGCCGCACGACATGGGAAGTGTCGGACACCATGAAACAACAGCGGGTTAAGTCATGCGCATCAGGATCGACGCCGTATCGTTGGACAGCACGAGTATCAAAGTGCACTCTGATGGAACCGGAGCGCAAGGAAGCGGTTCGCAAGCCATCGGCAAGTCCAGAGGCGGGCGGAATACCAAGGATTCATTTGATATGGTGCCGAGAATGCGTAGTGAGGCGGCGACTGCCAGCGGGTTCCCGCGGCTGCTGGCCGACATCGGCGGCACACGCACCCGGCTCGGGCTGCAGACCGAAGCCGGCGCGGCACCGAGTGAAATCGAGGTGCTGCAAGACGACGACCATGCATCGCTCGAAGCGGCGCTAACGTTCTACCTCGATGCGCGGCGCGGGCCGCGCGCGCGAGATGCGGCGCTCGCCATCGCCACGCCGGTGCTCGGCGACGACGTGCGCATGACCAATCGCGACTGGCGCTTCTCGATCTCGGCGCTGCAACGCGCGCTCGGCTTCGACCGGCTCGTCGTCATCAACGATTTCAGTGCGCTCGCGCTGGCGCTGCCGTCCCTGCAGTCAAGCGATCTGCGCAAGGTCGGCGGCGGCCAGGCGGTGCCCGCGCAGCCGCTCGCGCTGATCGGCCCCGGCACCGGGCTCGGCGTGTCGGGCCTGTCGCCTGCAGGCGGTCGCTGGCTGCCGCTGGCCAGCGAGGGCGGGCATGTGACGTTGGCGGCGGCCGATGAGCGCGAGGCGGCATTGATCGCACTGCTGCGCCGGCGCTTCGGCCATGTCTCAGCCGAGCGTGCGTTATCGGGGCCGGGCCTGGCCAACCTGCATGCGGCGCTCGCCGAACTCGATGGCGTCGCCGCGGCTTCGCTCGATGCGCCGCAGATCGCCGCGCGAGCCAAGGCCGGCACCGACCCGTTGTGCGTCGCCGCGGTCGAGACCTTTTTCGCCATGCTGGGTGGCGTCGCCGGCAACCTCGCGCTGACCGTGGGCGCGCACGGTGGCGTCTTTATCGGCGGCGGCATCGTGCCGCGCTTCGGGGACTGGATCGGACGATCGCAGTTTCGCGAACGCTTCGAAGCGAAAGGGCGATTTCGCGAGTACCTGGCGGCGATCCCGACCTTCGTCGTCGATGCCGCCCTGCCCCCGGCGCTGTTGGGCGCGGCAGCCGCGCTCGATCCGATCAAGCCTGAGCGTCGGCGACGCCGCTCATGACGCGGCTGAAGCCACCCGTCGACATGAGTGATTTCGGCGGTGATGCCGTCCGCCAGATCGGACGGCAGGAAGGCCGCGGCGTTGCCGACATCGCCGATCGACATGTTACGGCGCAGCGGCGCATTGGCGGCCACCGCTTCGAGCATCTTGCCGAAGCCCTCGATGCCCGAGATAGCGAGCGTCCTTATCGGCCCGGCCGCAACTCCGTTGACGCGGAGGCCCTTCGGGCCGAGGCTGGCGGCGAGGCAGGTGAAGGTCAGCAGCGACGCGGTTGCGTTTCGTCAGCCGCGGCAGCGCCGGACAGTTGTACGACGAGATGTCGTGAGCGACGCAGGACGCCTCGCGCGACAGATCGCGCCGAAAAGAGTCGCCGGCGATCGACTCGCACGGCGCGAAGCGCCAACATCGCAGTCGAACATCGGGCCGAGTCGAACTCGGCGGCGAACTCGGTGATGTGCTGTTCAAAACGCTCAATGTGGTAGCTGAAAGCGGCTCAGCGCCCTCGCGGCGGCACGCGCGCGCGATGCCTGCGGGCGATCGCAGGTGCCGCGTCGGCACGCGGTGGCTGCTGCTGGGGTTAGGGGCCCAGCGTCAGTGTCCGGGGTTCTCTTGCACACAGACGCGGCGTGGCCGCGGATGCATGGTGAATCCGAGGCTTGCCGCCAACAAAACCGCCGCTACCGCGGCCCATCTGACTCGAGGCGCACCCATGCACATGTACGACCATCACCCGCACGGCGCGACAGACCTGCAGTCGAACGGGAGAGGCGAAGCACCGGGCGGTCTGTCGGACCCGGTCTGCGGCATGGCCGTCACGGCCGAGTCGGTGAACAGGCTGGAGCACGACGGCAAGCCCTACTACTTCTGCAGTGTGCGTTGCCAAACCAGGTTCGTGGCCGATCCGCTGGCCTACATCGGCAAGCAGGGCATCGCAAAGGGGAGCAG
>NZ_JACDCU010000009.1 GCF_013817365.1 Methylibium sp.
TCCAGAACACGGACCCGCTCGCGCAGCGCGTGCAGCTGCCGCAGCGTGGCCGCGTTCTTCTCCCAGGCGCGATTGTCATCGAGCGGAAAGAAGCCGGTGTAGGTGCCAGGGCGAGTGATCGAGCGGCTGACCGTACTTTGCGCCGAGATGTGCACGTCATCAGTGATGTTCAGGTGGCCGAGGATGCCGGCGCCGCCGCCAACAGTGCAACGCGCGCCGATGCGCGTGCTGCCGGCCACCGCCGAACAGCCCGCCATTGCGCTGCCGCGGCCGATGTGAACGTTGTGGGCGATCTGGATCAGGTTGTCGAGCTTGACACCGTCTTCGATCACCGTGTCATCGAGCGCCCCGCGGTCGATGCAGGTGTTGGCACCGATCTCGACGTCGTCGCCGATGACCACTGCACCGAGCTGCTCGATCTTCACGTAGCCCTCAGTGCTCGGCGCGAAGCCGAAGCCGTCGGCACCGATCACCACGCCGCTGTGCACGATGCCGCGAGCGCCGATCCGGCAATCGAAGTGCAGCGTGACGCGCGCATGCAGCCGGGTCCCCGCGCCGATGCAGGCGTTGCGCCCGATGAAGCACTGCGCGCCGATCACGGCGCCCTCGCCGATTCGCGCCCCGGCTTCAACCACGACCAGCGCACCGATGCTGACGCCGGCACCGAGCACGGCTGTGTCGTCCACGACCGCACTTGGATGCACCCCCGTTGTCGCGCGAGGCCGCACGCGTTCGGCCCACCACTGGGTGAGCCGGGCGAAGTAGAGATAGGGGTCGGGCGTGACGATCGCGGCACCTCGAGCCAAGGCCTGCTCGCGCAATGCGGGAGCGACGATCACGCAGCCGGCACGACTGCCGGCGAGCTGAGATTGGTAGCGCGAATTGGCCAGGAAGGCCAGCGTTGCGGGTGTCGCTTCTTGCAGCGGCCCGATGCGAGAGACCGTCAGTTCGGCCGCGCCGAGCAACTCGCCGCCGAGCGCCGCGACGATCTCGCCGAGCGCGACCGCTTCGCTCACCGTGCGGCCGCAGGCCTCACTTGGCCGCCGCGCCGTTGTCGAGCGACTTGATCACCTTGTCGGTGATGTCGATGCGCGGCCCGGCGAACACAGCTTCTTGCAAGATGAGGTCGTACTTTTCCGTCTCGAAGATCTGCTTGATGACCTTGTTGGCGCGCTCGACCACACCGGTCAGTTCTTCGTTCTTGCGCTGATTCAGGTCTTCCTGAAACTCGCGGCGCTTGCGCTGAAACTCGCGGTCCTGCTCTACCAGATCGCGCTGGCGCCGCGACCGCTCGCTCTCCGCCAGGGTCGGGGCATCCCTTTCGAGCTGGTCAGACGATGCCTTGAGCTTGGTAGCCGTGTCGGCCAGTTCGCGTTCGCGCTTGGAGAACTCGGCCACCAGCTTGGCCTGGGCAGCCTTGGCCGGCGCAGCATCGCGCAGCACGCGCTCGCTGTTCACATAGCCGATCTTCAGTTCCTGGGCCTGCGCAACCGATGCACTGGCAGCGAGCGCGGCCGCAACGAGCACGGCGTTGATCGAAAAGTTCTTCATCAAAACGCGGTCCCGATCTGGAATTGAAACTTCTGAATTCTATCTTGCGAGAACTTCCTGAAAGGCTGGCCGTAGCTAAGCTTCAGCGGTCCGACCGGAGAGATCCAGGACAGGCCGATACCGGCCGCAGCGCGCAGGCTGTCGAGCTCGATGCTCTCGTTTTCGCCCCAGACGTTGCCGGCGTCCACATAGCCGAACAAGCGCAGCGTCCGGTCGTTGCCCGAGCCCGGCATCGGCACGTAGAACTCGGCATTGATATTCATCCGCCGATTGCCGCCGATGTAGGCGCCCGTCACATCCACCGGCCCGAGCGATCCCTGATCGAAGCCGCGCACCGAACCCAGCCCGCCGCCGTAGAAGTTCTTGAAAATCGGGTAGGGCCGATCGCTGAAGCCCTTGCCGTAGCCGATTTCGGCGTTCAGGCCCAAGGTGTAGCGCTTGGTGAACGGAACCCACTGCTGGATCTGATAGTTCGTGCGCAGGTAGCGCGTGTCGAGCGCCACGCTCCATTCGGCGCTGAGGCGTTGATAGCGGCCTTGGGTGGGCACCAGCGCACTGTCACGGCCATCGCGCTGCCAGCCGAGCGTGAGCGGCAGGCTATCGCTGGTGTCACCGAACTGCTCGCGGTAGAGAAAATAGCTGTTCGGAATGGACGCGCCGGCTTTGATTTCGGTACGCTCCCAGCCGATGCCGAAGAACACCGTGTCGAGCTCGCTGAACGGCACACCGAAGCGGATCGCCATGCCGGGCGTGATCAACTCGTAGTCGGAGCCCTGGCTGTTGATGGGGCGCGCGGTGCGGTAGAAGACATCGATCGCACGCGAGATGCCGTCGATCGTGAAGTACGGATTGACCGTGCTGACGACCAGACTACGGTTGTACTTGCTGGTATTGAACTCCAGACCCAGGTAGTTGCCGCTGCCGAAGATGTTCTCCTGGCGGATGCCGGCGGTCAGCGACACCTTGTCGGCGCTGGAAAAGCCCGCGCCGAGCTGCAGATTGCCAGTCGGCTTCTCGGTCACTTCCGCCGTGATGTCCACTTGGTCGAGCGCACCGGGCACCTCGGCGGTTTCGATGTTGACTTCGCTGAAATATCCCAGGCGGTCGACACGGTCGCGCGAGAGCTTGATGCGCCGGCCGTCGTACCAGGAGGACTCGAGCTGGCGGAATTCGCGGCGTACCACCTCATCGCGCGTGCGTGCGTTGCCCGCCACGTTGACGCGGCGCACATAGACCCGTCGGCTCGGCTCCCCAACCAGCACCACCGCGACGCGGCCAGTGGCGCGGTCGATATCGGTGCGCGGCTCGATGCGTGCGAAGGCATAGCCGAAGTTGCCGTAGAACTCGTTGAAACGGCGAGTCGTCTCGGCCACCGCCTCGGCCTGATAGGGCTCGCCCGGTTCGATCGACACCAGCGACTTGAATTCGTCTTCCCTGCCGAGGTAGTCCCCCTCGAGCGTCACCCCGGTGACGGTGTAAGGCTGACCCTCGGTGAGGTTGACGGCGATCGAGATGCTCTGCTTGTCGGGCGAGATCGCGACCTGGGTGGAATCGACGCTGAACTCCAGATAGCCGCGGTTCAGGTAGTAGGCCCGGAGCGACTCGAGATCGGCGTTGAGCTTGGTCCGCGAATAGCGGTCGGTCTTGGTGTACCAGGTCAGCCAGCCACCGGTGGACAGCTCGAACTGATCAAGCAGCGTGCTCTCCGAAAAGGCCTTGTTGCCGACGATGCGGATCTCGCCGATCTTGGCGACTTCCCCTTCGCTGACGGTGAAGGTCACGTTCACCCGGTTGCGGCCGACCGGCGTGATGGTCGTCACCACCTCGGCACCGTAAAGGCTGCGCGTAAGGTACTGGCGCTTCAATTCCTGCTCGGCGCGATCGGCCAGCGCGCGGTCGAAAGGCTGGCCTTCGCCGATGCCCACGTCCTTCAGCGACTTGGACAGCGCGTCCTTGTCGAACTCCTTGAGGCCGACGAACTCCACGCTCGAGATGATCGACCGCTCCTCGACCACCACGACGATGACGGCGCCGTCGATCTCCAGCCGCACGTCGGTGAACAGTCCCGTCGCGAACAGCGAGCGCAGCGCGGCCGAGCCCTTGTCGTCGGTGTAGGTGTCGCCGATGCGAAACGGCAGCGCGCCGAAGATGGTGCCGGCGTCGGTGCGCTGCAGGCCTTCGACGCGGATGTCCTTGAGCACGAAGGGCTCGACGGCCAGCGCGGTCGTGGCATGCATCGCCAATGCCAGAGCGGCTGCGAGAAGCGTGGGACGGAAGTAGCGCGAGGCGAATGGGCGGGTGGCGGATGCGAACGCAGTGGCCGCAGCAAGAGCTCGAAAAGGGGACATGCGGTCAGGTCAGGCCCAGCAGGCGGGCGACGTCGTTGTAGAGGGCGAGGGACATCATCGCGAGCATGATGGCAAGCCCTCCACGCTGCAGGCGGTCGAGCCACGCATCGGAAACCGGCCGCCCTGTCACCCCTTCGAAAAGATGATACATGAGGTGCCCGCCGTCGAGCATCGGCAGCGGGAGCAGATTGAGTACACCGAGGCTCACGCTGACCAGGGCCAGGAAGCCCAAGTAGTAGGCAACGCCGAGTTGAGCCGACTGGCCGGCGTAGTCTGCGATCGTGAGCGGTCCGCTGAGGTTCTTGAGAGAGGCCTCGCCGATCAGCATCTTGCCGAGCATGCGAAGGCTGAGCACAGAAACTTCCCAGGTGCGGCGCGCCCCTTCAAGCAACCCGTCGACCACGCCATAGCGCACGGTCACCGTCTCGGGCGGCGCACCCACGTAAGCCTCGATGCGGGCGATCGGCTGGCCGCCGTCTTGGGCGAGCGATGGCGTCACACCCAACGTCAACCGCTCGTCGTTGCGCTCGATCTGCCAGCTCATCGGGCGCGCTGCGCCGTCCGCAACCGAAGCGCGGATCGTCTCGCGCAGCCGCGCCGCGTCTTCGATCCGCATACCGTCGACCGCCAACACCCGGTCGCCCTCGCGCAAGCCGGCCCGCTCGGCCGGGCCGCCCACGACCAGTTTGCCGAGCACGGCTTCGCTGTAGGCGCTGCCCAAGCCGATGCGGCGCATCAGGTCGCCGTCTACTTCGCGGGTGTCGATGCCATCGAGCGGCAGGCGCAGGCGGCGCTCACTGCGGCCGTCGGCGTCGCTGACATGCAGCAACAAGTGCTCGCCATCGAGCGCCGCTTCGGTCAGCTGCCAGCGCAGATCGCTGAGCGAACGAACAGGTCGCGGCGCATCTTCACCGGGCGCACTGCCTTCGCGCTCTACCGCGCGCACCCAGTCGCCGGCGCTGAGGCCGGCCCGCTCGGCCAGGCTGCCGGCCACGGGCGCACCGAGCACCGCCTTCGGCTCGACGAGGCCGACCCAGTGCGAAGCGGCGTAGAGCAGCACGGCGAGCAGGAGATTGGCGGCCGGTCCGGCGGCGACGATGGAAGAACGCTGCCACAGGGGGCGGTTGTTGAAGGCGCGGGCGCGCTCGGCGGGAGGCACCTCGCCTTCGCGCTCGTCGAGCATTTTCACGTAGCCGCCGAGCGGCAAGGCCGAAAGCACGAACTCTGTGTCGCCGCGCTGTCGGCGCAACAGCACGCGGCCGAAGCCGACCGAAAAGCGCAGCACTTTCACGTTGCAGGCCACCGCGACGCGGTAGTGGCCGTACTCATGAACGACGATCAACACGGCCAAGGTGAACAGAAAAGCGAGCACGGTGATCATGCAAGGGTCCTCACATGCTGCTGCGCGACAGCGCGGGCTTCAGCGTCGAGCGCCAACAGTCCCGCCAGCGAATCCACCGGGCCGGCACCAAGCGGCGTTTGTTCGATGGTGTGCGCATTGCAACTGTGAATCTGGTCGAAGCGGATCGTTCCAGCGAGGAACGCGGCGACCGCCACTTCATTGGCGGCATTGAGCACCGCGGTGCTACCGGCCGGACCGCGCAGCGCCGCCCAGGCGAGCTGCAGGCCGGGGTAGCGCCCGGCATCGGCCGGCTCGAAAGTGAGCGCGGCAAGCCGGGTGAAATCGAGCGCCTCGGCGCCGGACTCCATGCGTTCGGGCCACGCCAAACCGTAGGCAATCGGCACGCGCATGTCCGGCGTGCCGAGTTGGGCGAGCACCGACCGGTCGCGGTACACCACCATCGAATGAATGATGCTCTGAGGATGGATAACGACCTTGATCTGCTCGGGCGCCAAGTCGAACAGCCAGCGTGCCTCGATGACCTCGAGCGCCTTGTTCATCATGGTGGCTGAATCGACCGATATCTTGCGGCCCATGACCCAGTTCGGGTGCGCACAGGCTTCGTCGGGCGTCACGTCGCGCAGGCTGACGGGGTCACGGCCGCGGAACGGTCCGCCCGAAGCGGTGAGCACGATGTGATCGATGCGCGCCGCCCAACTGGTGCGTTCCTCCGGCAGACACTGGAAGATGGCCGAATGCTCGCTGTCGATCGGCAGCAAGGTCGCGCCGCCCTCCTCCACCGCGCGCATGAAGAGCGAGCCGCCGACCACCAGCGCTTCCTTGTTGGCCAGCAACAGCCGCTTGCCGGACCGTGCCGCGGCTAGGCAGGGCGCGAGGCCGGCGGCGCCGACGATCGCCGCCATCACGGCATCCACTTCCGGATGTGCCGCCACCTCGGCCAGCGCCGCTTCGCCATCGAGCACCTCGGTACCGGTACCGGTCAGCCGCTTACGCAAGGCGCACGCCGCCGCAGCGTCGGTCATCACCGCCAGCCGCGGCTTCCAGCGCAGGCACTGCAGCGCGAACTCCTCGACCCGGCTGTGAGCACTCAGCGCGAACACCTCGTAGCGCTCAGGATGGCGAGCGATCGTGTCGAGCGTGTTCACGCCGATCGAGCCGGTCGCGCCAAGCACGCAGACCTTCTGGCGCTTCATGCCGCCGCCTCACGGCCGAGTGGGCCAAGGGCAGCACGGCAGGCAGCCACCATGCGCATCGCTTCGATTCCCCCTCCGCAGGGCCAGTCTTTCGCGGCGTTCATGCCGGCACCTGCACCGAACACAGCGCCAGGGCCAGCGGAAACACCGGCAGCAACGCATCGACGCGGTCTAGCACGCCGCCGTGCCCCGGGAGCAACGCGCTGCTGTCCTTGGCCCCGGCACTGCGCTTGACCAGCGATTCGAACAGATCGCCGACCACACTCAACGCGGCCAGGAACAGCAGCGAAACCAGCAGGCCGACGACGCCGAGCCGCTCAAGCAACACGCTGAACACACTGGCCGACTCCGGAGCGACCGCACGGTCGAAGGCGATCCATGCCCCGGCCAGCAGCAGCACGCCGGCCATGCCGCTCCACACGCCCTCCCAACTCTTGCCAGGGCTGATCGCCGGCGCCAGCTTGCGCCGACCAAGAGCACGGCCGCCGAAGTAGGCCGCGACATCGGCCGCCCAGACCAGGGTGAAGACCGACAGCAAAAAGTTCACACCGACCGCCTTGGCCTGCGTCAGCGCCAACCAAGCCGCCCACAGCAGCACGCAACCCACGGCCCAGCGCAGCGGCGCCGCAATCAACGACCAGCCGGACACACCGCGCGCCAGAACCCAGGTGCCACCGAGCACCCAGGCCACCATGGCCAGCCACCATAAGAGTGGCGGCGTGGCAGCGACCCAACCGGCGGCGTAGCTGAGCACGCCAGCGAACACCACGGCGGCGCCGAGCGCCACGGCGGCCGGCGAAGCCAGGCGATTCAATCGCCCCCACTCCCAGCCGGCCACGCCGACCATCGCGAGCGACAACAGCGCGAACGGCCAGAGCGCCCGCGCGAACAGCGCCGGCAGCAACAGCACCAGGAGCAGCACGGCGGTGATGATGCGCTGCTTGAGCATCGACGGATGCCTCAGGCCCTGCAGGGCCGCCCAGACAAGTCTGAGCGCCCTGTCCTAGGGCAGCAGCACCGAAGGCACAAGAAGGCCGCCATGTCAGGCCGCAGAGCGCGTGTCCGCCGTGAGCGGGACCAAGGCCGTCTTCACCCCGCCGAAACGCCGGTCGCGCGCGGCGAAGGTGGCGATGGCCGCATCGAGTTCGGCGTCGCCGAAATCGGGCCAGAGGCAATCCGTGAAGTGGAGTTCGGAATACGCGACTTGCCAAAGCAGGAAATTGGAAATGCGCACTTCGCCGCCGGTGCGGATGAAGAGGTCCGGGTCGGGCGCATGGCTCAGCGCCATGAATTCGCCCAGTCTTGCCTCGGTGAGTTCATGCGCCGGCACACCGACTTCGATGGCGCGGCGGCAGGCCTGCACCACGTCCCAGCGGCCGCCGTAGTTGAATGCCACTGACAGCGTGATGCGCTCGTTGTGCTCCGTACGGCGCTCGGTTTCGTCCCAGGCGGCGCGCACCTGGCTCGAGACCGCCTCGCGGTCGCCGACGATGCGGATGCGCACGCCTTCGCTGGCCAGCTTGGCAAGGTATTTTGAAACCGCCACCAACACCAAGCCCATCAGGCCTGACACCTCTTCTTCCGGCCGCTTCCAGTTCTCGCTGGAGAAGGCGAACACGGTCACGTACTCGATGCCGCGGTCGGCGCAGGCCTTGACGGTGCGCACCAACGCATCGACGCCCTGCTTGTGGCCGACGAAGCGCGGCATGAAGCGCTTGTTGGCCCAGCGCCCGTTGCCGTCCATCACGATGGCGACGTGGCGGGGGATGGCGGTACTCATAAGCTTCGCGGCACGAGGCTCAGATCGCGAGGATCTCGGCTTCCTTGCCGTGAACCAGCCGGTCGATCTCGGCGATGGTGCGGTCGGTGGCTTTCTGCACCTCGTCGAGCGAACGGCGTTCCTCGTCTTCGCTGATCGTCTTGTCCTTGAGCAGCCTCTTGGCCTGCTCGTTGGCCTCGCGGCGCAAGTTGCGCACGGCGATCTTGGCGTCTTCGCCGGCGCCCCGCACCACCTTCGTCAGCTCCTTGCGGCGCTCCTCGGTCAGTGCCGGCATGGGCACGCGCAGCAGGTCACCCTGCGACGAGGGGTTCAGGCCGAGGTGCGACTCGCGGATGGCGCGCTCGATCTTGCCGGCGAAACCTTTTTCCCAGGGCTGAACGCTGATCGTGCGCGCGTCGAGCAGGGTGACGTTGGCGACCTGGCTGATCGGCACCATCGAGCCGTAATAGTCGACGTGCACCTGATCGAGGATGCCCGGGTGCGCGCGGCCGGTGCGGATCTTCTGCAACTCGGCCTTCAGCGCTTCGATCGACTTGGCGGTCTTCTGCTCGAAAGTTGACTTGACGTCTGCAATGCTCATCGCTTGTTCCTGAAAACAAATCAAACGTGGACCAGCGTGCCTTCGTCTTCGCCGGCCACCACGCGCCCCAGCGCGCCCGGCTTGAAGATGGAAAACACCTTGATCGGCAGTTTCTGGTCACGGCACAGTGCGAAGGCCGTCGCGTCCATCACCTGCAGGTTCTTACTGATCGCCTCGTCGAAGCTGATGCGGCTGTAACGCGTGGCTTCGGGGTCTTTCTTGGGGTCGGCGCTGTAGACACCGTCCACCTTGGTCGCCTTGAGCACGATGTGCGCGCCGATCTCGGCGCCACGCAGCGCCGCCGCCGTGTCGGTGGTGAAGAAGGGGTTGCCGGTGCCGGCGGCGAAGATGACCACCTTGCCTTCTTCCAGGTACTGCAGCGCCTTGGGCCGCACATACGGCTCGACCACCTGCTCGATGCTGATCGCCGACATGACCCGGGCCGTCATGCCCTCTTGGCGCATCGTGTCGGCCAGCGCCAGCGAGTTCATCACCGTGGCGAGCATGCCCATGTAGTCGGCGGTCGCGCGGTCCATGCCGACGGCGCCGCCCGCCACGCCGCGAAAGATGTTGCCGCCGCCGATCACCACCGCGACTTCCACGCCAAGCTTCGTTACTTCCTGCACCTCACGCACCATGCGCACGATCGTGGCTCGGTTGATGCCATAGGCGTCGTCGCCCATCAAGGCTTCGCCGGACAGCTTGAGCAGGATGCGCTTGTACGCCGGCATGAAAAAGTCTCCTGGATGAGCGGCTCGCGGGCGGGCGCCGGGGCGGGTCGCAGTTTAGGGGAAGCCTCGAACCCGGCGTGCGCGGACCGGGGCTGCTGCGGGGGCTTACGCGCCCTTCGCGGCCGCGATCTGGGCGGCCACTTCGGCGGCGAAGTCGTCCGTTCGCCTTTCGATGCCTTCGCCCACCACGTACATCGTGAAGCTCTTGATCGTCGTGGCCCGTTCCTTGAGCATCTGCTCCACCGTCTGCTTGTCGTTCTTGACGAAGGCCTGGTTGAACAGCGAGACCTCCTTCAGGTACTTCTGCACCGAGCCCTCGATGCGCTTAACCACGATCTCGGCCGATTGCACCGGTTTGCCGGCGGCTTCGGCGACCTTCGCATCTTCGGCGGCCTTGCCGGCAGCCACGCTGCGCTCTTTCTCGATCAGCTCGGCAGGCACTTCGCTCGACGAAAGCGCCACCGGCTTCATCGCCGCCACGTGCATGGCCACGTCCTTGGCGGCCACGTCGTCGCCGCCGTACTCGACCATCACACCGATGCGCGTGCCGTGCAGGTAGCTGACCAGCTTGCCGCCGCCCGAAAAGCGCTTGAAGCGGCGGATCGAGATGTTCTCGCCGATCTTGCCGATCAGCGTGGAGCGCGTCGCCTCGACCGTCACGCCGTCGATGTCGAGAGCGGACAGCGCCGCTACGTCGGCGGGCGCTCGTGTGGCCACCATCTCGGCGAGGCGTTTGCCGAAGGCGAGGAAATCGTCGTTCTTGGAAACAAAGTCGGTTTCGCAGTTGAGCTCGATCAGCGCGCCTTCGTTCTTCTCACTCGCCGTGTCGATGTACGCGGCGACGATGCCTTCGGCAGTCACGCGCGAGGCGGCCTTGCTGGCCTTGCTCCCGAGTTTGACTCTCAACAGCTCTTCGGCCTTGTCCATGTCGCCCTCTGCTTCGGTCAGGGCCTTCTTGCACTCCATCATCGGGGCATCGGTCTTGGCACGCAGGGCGGCGACCATGCTGGCGGTGATTGCGGACATCGCGTTCTCCAGTCGGTGAGGCAACCGCCGCTCGGCGATGCCCCGTAATCTCGGGAAAGTGGCTGGATCAGCCAAAAAAAGGGGCTGTAGCAGCCCCTGGTCGAATGCGCGGGGCGCGAGCGCGCGGCTCAGGCCGGGTCGCTGACTTCCACGAACTCGTCCGTGCTCTGCACTGCTGTCGCGACCTCGTTGATCGCATTCGCCTTGCCTTCGAGCACAGCATCGGCCAGCGCCCGGGCATACAGCGCCACGGCCTTGGCCGAGTCGTCGTTGCCGGGGATCACGTAGTCAATCCCCTCGGGTGAATGGTTCGAGTCGACCACGCCGACGATGGGAATGCCGAGCTTTTGCGCTTCGGCAATCGCGATCTTGTGGTAGCCGACGTCGATAACGAACATGGCGTCGGGCAGTGCATTCATGTCCTGAATGCCGCCGATGTCCTTCTCCAGCTTGGCCAGGCCGCGCGCGAACAGCAGGCCTTCCTTCTTGCTCATCGACTCCAGGCCAGCTTCTTGCTGGACCTGCATTTCTTTCAGCTTCTTCAAGGAACCCTTGACGGTCTTGAAGTTGGTGAGCATGCCGCCGAGCCAGCGCTGGTCGACATACGGCATGCCGGCGCGTTTGGCCTCCATCGCGACCACCTCGCGCGCTTGACGCTTCGTGCCCACCATCATGATCGTTCCGCGCTTGGCGGCGAGCTGGCGAGTGAACTTCATCGCATCCTGGAAGAGCGGCAGCGTCTTCTCGAGGTTGATGATGTGGATCTTGTTGCGGTGGCCAAAGATGAATGGGGCCATCTTGGGATTCCAGAAGCGGGTCTGGTGTCCGAAATGGACGCCCGCTTCGAGCATTTCACGCATGGTGAGGGACATTGAAGCTCCAAAGGTTGTGTCTGAAATCCGGCCAGAATTGCAAGCAGATGGGCGGCTATTCACCGCGTCATGTGCACCATGCAACACCTTTTGGCGACCGGGTTTGCGAATTGCTATCTTGTTCGTGCCAGAACCGCTGGCGGGCCTGATACTGCATTTATGTCAGGCGCAGGCGTGTCCCGGAAAAACCCGCGAAGTATAGCAGTCCGATGAGCCGCGACCCGTCGGCCGGCGTCGGCGAAATCGTTTCCGATCCCGACAATCTCGACCTGCAATTCGGGCTCCGCAATGCTGCACGCTGCCGGCCTGCTCGATGTCACGACGGCTGTGGTGACGCAGGCTGAAGCATGAAGATTGCCGTGATAGGTGCCGGCATCGTCGGTATCGCGACCGCCTATGAGCTCGCTCAGGACGGTCATGCGGTGACCGTGATTGAACGCCGCAGCGGCGTTGCTTCCGAAGCGAGCTTCGCGCATTCCGGCCTTGCCGGAGCCGGCGCGGTGGTGCCCTGGGCCGCGCCGGGCCTGCCCGGCGGCGGATCGACAGCGCTGTTGGCGCGACAGACCCTGCTCAACACGCTGAAAGCCCCGTTCGATGGCCAGCGCCGGCGCTGGCTGTGGCGCTCCTGGCGGGCCGGCAAGGCTGCGATCCGCAGCGAGCGCGAGGCCGACCTGCTGCGCCTTGCCCGCTACAGCAGCGAACGACAGGCCGAGTTGCGCACCCATCTGCGGCTCGACGACGAGCACACGCAAGGCTCGTTGGTTCTTTTGCGCAGTGAAGCCGACGTGGCGCGGGTCCAGCCCAGCCTGGCAGCGCTACGCGAGCTTGGCATCGGCGTGTGCGAGCTCGACGCGACGGCCTGCCAAGCGATGGAGCCCGGCCTCAATCGGGACCAGCGGCTCGCTGGAGGGCTGCATTTGCCCGGCGATAGCGCCGGCAACAACCGCCAGTTCGCTCACTTGCTGCGCAATGCAGCGGAACGCTGCGGAGTCGAGTTCCGGTTCGGCAGCGTGGCGCGCGAGTTGGTGCCGGGCGACGGAGCCGGCGTGCTACTGCGCCTTGAACAGCTGGCATTGACCACCGGCTTCGCGGTCAGCCACGTCACAGCGCGGGGCGAGACCGGCGTGCCGACGCCACTGGCACGCCGCTCCCGTGCCGCCGCACGCTACCTCGATCCGGTGTCCGAAGAAAACTTTGACGCGGTGGTGATCGCTGCCGGCGCCGCGTCTGCGCAATGGCTTTCGGTACTCGGCTTGCACGTGCCGCTGCTGCCCGTGCACGGCTATTCGCTCACCGCCGCACTGCGCGCGCCCGAGCGCGGGCCGCGCGCTGCCGTTGTCGACGCGCACTACCAGGCCGTCATCACCCGCCTCGGCCAACGGGTGCGCGTGGCCTGCGGCGCGGAACTCGCTGGCTCGCCCGAGCGCCATCGCCCTGCGGCGATTGACCGGCTGTATGCGCTGCTCGGCGACTGGTTCCCGGGCTGCGCTCACCTGGCACGGCCGCAGCTGTGGAAAGGCACGCGAGCGCTGCTGCCCGACGGGCAGCCGTTGATCGGCGCCAGCCCGCGCCCAGGCGTCTGGCTCAACCTGGGGCATGGCAGCAGCGGCGGTGCGCTGGCCTGTGGTAGCGCTCGCGTGCTCGCCGACCAGATTGCGGGGCGTGCGCCGGCGCTCGATACAGCCGCCTTCGATTTGCGGCGTTACACGAAAGGTTGACGTGGACGCCAACGGGCGGGCTCCCCGGCGTGTCCTGAGCGGACCCGCCGCGACGGCGGGCCTCGGCTGGCCGCTGCACGACGCCGCCGCGATCCGGACGCAGGAACTAGCGGCTCAGCAGGCCTTGCCGCCGCAAGCGCTGATGCAACGTGCCGGACTCGCCGTCGCGCGACTGGCGCTTGCCGTCGCACCACATGCCCGGCGCATCTGGGTCGCCGCTGGGCCCGGCAACAACGGCGGCGATGGCCTGGAGGCTGCGGTGCATCTGGCCCGCGCCGGCAGGGAAGTGATCGTAAGCCTCGAACTGCAGACCGCACGGCCTGCCGATGCGCAGGCTGCATTGGCGCGGGCGCACGCAGCCGGGCTGACCCTTCGTGCCGACGCGAAGGCGCCCGACCTGCAGGCCGGCGACCTGGCACTCGATGCACTGTTCGGCCTCGGCCTCGCGCGCGCGCCCACGGGCTGGGCGCTCGAGGCCATCAGCTCACTCAATGCCATGCATGCGCCGGTGCTCGCGATCGATCTGCCGTCCGGGCTCGATGGCGACCACGGAGTCGTTCATGCCGAAACGAGCTGCGTGCGGGCGCAGTGGACGCTGAGCTTGCTCGCTCTGAAGCCGGGCCTTTTCACTGCAGCGGGGCGCGACCAGGCGGGCGAGATCTGGTTCGACGGGTTGGGTGTGAGCGGCCCTGGCGACCCGCCTGTTGCAGGCCTGCTGACCGACACCGAGCACCTCTGGCCAGCGCGCCATCACGCGCAGCACAAGGGCAGCTTCGGCGATGTCTGGGTCATTGGTGGCGCCTCTGACATGACGGGCGCTGCAATGCTGGCGGCACGTGCTGCGCTCGTAGCTGGCGCCGGTCGCGTGCACTGGTTGCCGCTGGATAAACAAGCACCTGTCGTCGACATCCTGCATCCGGAGTTGATGGTGCATCCGGCGAAGCGCTTGCAGGCCGAGTCGGGTGGGCTCGAGACCGCAACCGTCGTGTGTGGCTGCGGAGGCGGCGAGGCCGTACGCGCACTGCTGCCCTTGCTCGTCTCACGCGCCGGGCGGCTGGTGCTCGACGCCGACGCCTTGAATGCACTGGCCGGCGACGCCGCCACTTTTACGCCGCTGCTTGCGGCACGCGCCGCGCGCGGACGGCCCACCGTGCTGACACCCCACCCGCTCGAAGCGGCGCGGCTGCTCGGCTGCAGCACCGCGGTAGTCCAAGCCGACCGCCTTGCGGCAGCCCGGCGAATCGCCGAACACCTTGGCGCCATCGTCGTGCTGAAAGGCTCGGGTAGTGTGATCGCCGCGCCGAACCAGACGCCCTGGATCAACGCCAGCGGCAATGCCGCCCTCGCGAGTCCAGG
Source organism: Methylibium sp. (assembly GCF_013817365.1). Lineage (GTDB taxonomy): Bacteria > Pseudomonadota > Gammaproteobacteria > Burkholderiales > Burkholderiaceae_C > Methylibium. Next base: position 14,519 of record NZ_JACDCU010000009.1, read on the forward strand.
CACCGGTGACGTGCTGGCGGGCTGGATCGGCGGACTGTGGGCGCAGGGCCTGAAGCCTTTCGATGCGGCCTGCTTGGGCGTGCACAGTCACGGCGCGGCGGCAGACCGTTGGCGCGCAACGAAGCGGCACGCCGGCGCGCTGAACGCGAGTGAACTGGTCCGCGAACTTCGCACGTTGCGAAGCGGCTGAGCCGGTCGCGCGAGGCGCGTACCGCAGGGCTCAGCCGCGCGTTCACTTGGGTTCGCGTTTGGCGCGGACCGCCACACCAGGAGCGGTATCGGTCCTACTTTCCAATGCCGGCACTTTCGGCTTCTTGCCGGCGCGAGGCAGGGCCGCCTTCTTGGTAGCGCGCTTGTGCTCGCGATCGACGTTCTGCACGCCCTTCAGCTCTTCGACGACGGAAGCGGCAGCCTTGTCGCGTCCGCTGCGCATGCCGGCGCCAATGCCGGCTTCACCGACCAGTCGGAAATCGATGCGGCGGCCGTCGAGATCGACGCGGCTGACCTGCACTCGTACGCGCGTGCCCACCACGTAGCGCACGCCGGTGCGTTCGCCGCGCAATTCCTGGCGAGCTTCGTCGAAGCGGAAATACTCGCCACCCAATTCGGTGATGTGCACCAGGCCTTCGACGAACAACTCGTCCAGCGTCACGAACAAACCGAAGGTCGTGACGGCGGTGACGCTGCCGCCGAACTCTTCGCCGAGATGCTCGCGCATGAATTTGCATTTGAGCCACGCCTCGACGTCGCGCGAGGCTTCGTCGGCGCGACGCTCGTTTGCGCTGCAGTGCGCGCCGGCCGCTTCCCAGGCCAGCGCCTCCGCAGTCGGCACCTTGGCCGGTGCGTTCAGCTGAGCCAGGGCGGCCGCCTTCGATGCCATCGTCGGTCTTGGCTTGCGACTATGAACCGCCGAGGTGGCCAGTTCGGTCACCTGAAGGTGATAGCGCTTGCCGCTGAGAAGCGACTTGATCACGCGGTGCACCAGCAGATCGGGATAGCGGCGTATCGGGCTGGTGAAGTGGGTGTAGGCCTCGTAGGCCAGGCCGAAATGGCCGCTGTTGAGCGGGGTGTAGATCGCCTGCTGCATCGCGCGCAGCAACATCGAATGGATCTGCGTCGCATCGGGCCGGTCCTTCGTGGCCTGTGCGATAGCCTGGAATTCGGCTGGCTTAGGATCGTCGCCGATGGACAGACCCAGGCCCAGCGCGCGCAGGTAGGTCTGCAGAGTGAGCTTTTTCTCCGGCGTCGGCCCTTCATGCACGCGGTACAACGACGGGTGCTTGCTGCCTTCGATGAAATCGGCCGAGCACACGTTGGCGGCCAGCATCGCCTCTTCGATCAATCGGTGGGCGTCGTTGCGCGTGCGCGGCACGATCTTCTCGATGCGGCCGACGTCGTCGCAGACGATCTGCGTCTCGACGGTCTCGAAATCGACCGCGCCACGCGCAGCACGCGCCTTGAGCAGCGCACGGTAGACCTCGTGCAGGTGCAGAAGGTGCGGCACCAGCTCGCTCCGCTTGTGCGCCTCGGGCCCGCGGGTGTTGGTGAGGACCGCCGCGACCTCGTTGTAGGTCAGGCGAGCCTGCGAGTTGATCACCGCCGGAAAAAACTGGTAGGCGTGAATTTCGCCGGCGGCATCGACCAACATGTCGCACACCATTGCCAGGCGGTCTTCGTGCGGGTTGAGAGAGCACAGTCCGTTGGAAAGCTTCTCCGGCAACATTGGGATCACGCGGCGCGGGAAGTAGACGCTTGTGGCGCGCTCGTAGGCGTCGTCGTCGAGCGGCTCGCTAGGTTTGACGTAGTGGCTCACGTCAGCGATTGCCACGAGCAATCGCCAGCCGTCCAGCTGCCCCTCCTCGGAACTGCGGCCGAGAGTCGCCGGCTCGCAATAGACCGCGTCATCGAAGTCGCGTGCGTCTTCGCCGTCGATAGTGACCAGCGCCACATCGGTCAGATCGACGCGATTCTTCTTGTCGACAGAGCGCAGTTTGTCGGGCAGCTTGGCCGTCTGCGCCATGGTCTCGGCAGAGAAGCGGTGCGGCACTTCGTACTTGCGCACGGCGATCTCGATCTCCATGCCGGGGTCGTCGATCTCGCCGAGTACTTCGGTCACGCGACCCAGGGGCTGCGAATGCATCGACGGCGGCTCGGTCAACTCGACCGCGACCACCTGTCCGACAGTCGCCGTGGCAATGCCGTTCTTCGGGATCATGATGTCCTGGCCGTAGCGCTTGTCTTCCGGCGCGACCAGCCAGATGCCGCTCTCGTGCAGCAGCCGGCCGATGATCGGCGCCTTCTTGCGTTCGATGATTTCAAGTACGCGACCTTCGGGCCGACCCTTGCGGTCGTAGCGGATCACGCGCACGCGAATGCGGTCGCGGTGCAGCACCGCGCGCATCTCCTGGGGCGACAGGTAAATGTCGGCTTCCCCATCGTCGCGCTGCACGAAACCGTGGCCGTCGCGATGGCCCTGGACCATGCCTGAAACCTCGCTCATCAGTGCCGCGCCGAGCACGGCGCTGCTTGTTTTGTCTTCTTGCTTGATGCTAAAATCTCCGGCTTCGGTACACGGCCCAGGTGGCGGAATTGGTAGACGCACTAGTTTCAGGTACTAGCGAGTAACTTCGTGGGGGTTCGAGTCCCTTCCTGGGCACCAAAATCATAAAAGGCCAGCGCAATGCGCTGGCCTTTTGCGTAGGCGAGCAGTGCTGGGCATATGGATACAAGGTAGTTTCGGAGTCGTGCAGGCGCTCGTGTTGAATTTCGTGCCAGCGCCTTGTTGAACACGAAGAACAAGACTTGCCCTGTCCTCAAATTGCAAACTTTCGCGCCAATCGGTCGGGCCGCAAAGTGTCGTATTCCTCGAAGGGCTGGTGAATCCACGGGCTCGTCGGCAAAGACTCGACGTAATAGTCCGGCGTGTAATTGGACGCGCCCTTGACCCAGATCACCGCGGACCTGAGCTCGCTGATGTCTGGTGTGCAACGCAGCCGATCAACCACCGCCTTGAGGGTGACGCCGGAGTCGGCCAGATCGTCGACCAACAAGACCCGTCCGGCCAACTCCCCCTTCGGAAGGGTAATGTACTTGGCGAGTTCGAGCCGGCCCTGCAACGTACCGGCCTCGGCACGGTAGGAGCTCGTCGACATGATGGCGAGCGGCTTGTCGAACACACGCGAGAGGATGTCGCCGGGCCGCATGCCGCCGCGCGCCAGGCACAGGATCTGGTCGAAAGCCCAGCCCGAGTTATGCACCTTGAGCGCCAACCGCTCGATCAGCATGTGGTACTCGTCCCAGGAAACGTAGAGGTTCTTGCCGTCGTCAGTGAGCATGCGCGTGAGGTGGTTGGTGATGCCAGCGGCTTCAACCGTGATACGGATGGCGCAGAAGAATGGTGTGCTCTCGGTCCGGCCCGGTGGACACCATGTCGATCGGCGCACCGATGAAGGCCTGCACCTGTTCGAGGTAGTGCTGCGCACCCGGCGGCAGATCGTCCCAACGGGTCATGCCGACGGTGCTGCACGCCCATCCGGGAAAGCTTTCATAGACCGGCCGGCAGGCAATGATTTCGTCGGCATCGAGCGGCAGGATGTCGATACGCCGGCCGTTCATCTCGTAGCCGACGCACATCTTGATCTCTTCGAGCCCGTCGAGCACGTCGAGCTTGGTGATGCACAGACCCGAAATGCCGTTGATCAACACGGAGCGCTTCATCGCCGCCCCGTCGAGCCAGCCGCAGCGGCGAGCGCGGCCAGTCACGGTGCCGCGCTCCTGACCCACGGTGGAAAGATGATGGCCGACCGTGCCCGGTTCGTCCATCGGCAGCTCGGTCGGAAACGGTCCGCTGCCCACGCGCGTGGTGTAGGCCTTGGTGATGCCCAGGATGTAGTGCAACTGGTCCGGCCCGACGCCCGAGCCAGCCGCGGCGTTTCCGGCCACGCAGTTGCTAGAAGTCACGTAAGGGTAGGTGCCGTGATCGATGTCGAGCAGCGTGCCCTGCGCCCCTTCGAACAGCACGCTGCCGCCGGCTAGGTGCGTCTGGCGGATGAGCACGCCCACGTCGGCGAGCATGGGCTTCATCTGCTCCGCCATCTTCATCGCGTTGTCGAAGATCGGCTGGAACTCGAGCGGGCTCGCGCCCAAGAAGCCCTGCAGCACGAAGTTGTGCAAGTCGAGCAGTTCGCGGAGCTTCTCGGCGAAACGCACCGGGTGCTTGAGGTCTTGCACGCGCAGCGCGCGCCGGGCGACCTTGTCCTCGTAGGCCGGGCCGATGCCCTTGCCGGTGGTGCCGATCTTGCCGGCACCGGAGGTCTCGCGCAACGATTCGCGCGCCTGATCGAGCTGCACGTGGAAAGGCAAGATCAACGGGCACGATTCGCTGATGAAGAGTCGCGAACGCACCTCGACGCCCGCCGCCTCGAGCCGCTCGATCTCGGCCAGAAGATGCGTCGGATCGACCACCACGCCGTTGCCGATGTAGCAAGCGACGCCATCGCGCATGACGCCGGAAGGAATCAGCTGCAGCGCCGTCTTCTTTCCTTTGATCACCAGTGTGTGGCCGGCGTTGTGCCCGCCTTGAAAACGCACCACGGCGCTCGCATGATCGGTCAGCCAGTCGACTACCTTGCCCTTGCCCTCGTCGCCCCACTGCGTGCCGACCACAACCACGTTGCGGCCGGCCCCGCGCGGCACATCACGGCCGGGCTTGCTTGCTTGCATCTTCTCGTCCTGCATCTGTCGTTCGTCTCTTGCCGCGTTCACAGAACGCGCACCTGCCACTCGCCGCCCACTGCGACGATTTCGCGGTCACAGGCGAACTCGAGCGTCTCGTGCTCGTGGCCGGGCAGCATGCACACGACCGTCTCGCCTTGCGCGCGAAGTGCCCGTACCGCAGAGCGAAGCGTTTGATCTTCGCTCCAGGGCGCACGGATGGCGGCTCGTCGGCCGGTGGCGCCTGCATGGCGGACCCACTCCTTGAGGTCAATCGCGCTGAAACCAACCGCCGGGCGGTTGCGCCCGAACACCGCGCCGACTTCGTCATAGCGCCCGCCGCGCACCAGTGCGTCGCTCGAGCCCTTGGCATAGACCGCGAAGCGCGCGCCGCTGTAGTAGGCGTAGCCGCTCAGATCCGCCAGATCGAAACCGACCGTCACCTCCGGATGCGCCAGCGCGGCATGCGCGGCCAGGCAGCGAAGGTCGTGCAGGGCGGCGCTGATCAGCGGGCGCTTCGGCAAGGCCGCCTCGGCCGCATCCAGCACGTCGGCAGCGCCATAAAGCGACGTCAGAGCGAGCAGCCCACGTCGCGTTTCGTCCGGAAAATCGGCGCCCAGTCGGCCCAGGGCCGAGGCGTCCTTGGCAGCCAGCGCGGCATAAACGGCTTGGGAACGGGCCGCGTCGCAAGCCACACTTTCAAGCAGCCCGCGGACGATGCGCGCGTCGGCCAGATCGAGCATCAGTCCGCCGACACCGCAGGCAGCCAGGCTGTCGAGCGCCAGGTCCTGCACTTCGAGGTCGGCCTCCAGGCCCGCGTGCCCGTATACCTCCGCGCCGAACTGCAATGGCTCTCGGCTGGTCTGCAGACCAGCAGGGAGCGTGTGAGCCACCGGCCCACAGTAGCAAAGCCGGGTGACACCGTGGCGGTTGAGCAAGTGAGCGTCGATGCGAGCGACCTGCGGCGTGGTGTCGGCGCGCAGACCGAGCATGCGGCCGCTGAGCTGATCGACCAGCTTGAAGGTGCGCAGGTCGAGCTCGTGGCCGGTGCCGGAAAGCAGCGATTCCAGATGCTCGAGCAGCGGCGGAATCACCAGTTCGTGGCCGTAGCGCCTGGCGGTGTCGAGCACGCTGCGTCGAAGCTCCTCGACGCGCCGCGCCTCGCTGGGCAGCACGTCGGCAATGTGCTCGGGCAGCAGCCAAGCAGACGTCATGAAATGGCCTGGGAATTAAAAACGCATTGTACCGGCGCCCTTGTGTGCGACCGGCCTCAGCAGGGCGCGCTCAGCCGGTGAGCAGCAACAAAAGCAGCATGCCGATGAGCATGCTCGACAAGCCCAGGAAGCGCAACTGGCCGTCGCTCAGGCGGGTCGCCTGCTCGAACAGCTTGCGCCAGCGCTGCGGGCCGAGAAAGGGCAGCAAGCCTTCGAACACCAACATCAATGCGAGTGCAATGAGGAGCGTGTCCCACATGCCGCGCCGAGCCGCCTGCTCACTTCGTCCGTGCGGGTGCCGCCGGCACTGGCGCGGTACCGCTGGTGCCGCCGGTGCCGCGCATGCCACGGAAAAACTCGCTGGTCGGCTCGAGCACCATCACGTCGGTCTTGTTGCGGAAGCTCGAACGATAGGCATCGAGCTGTCGGTAGAACTGCGCAAACGCCGGATCGCGGCCGAATGCATCGGCATACAGGGCCGAAGCACTCGCGTCGCCCTCGCCTTTGATCTTCTGCGCATCGCGATAGGCCTCGGCAACGATCACTTCGCGCTGCCGGTCGGCGTTGGCGCGGATCTGCTCGCCTTCGGCCTGGCCGGTGGAGCGCGTCGCGTTGGCCACTTGCTTGCGCTCTGACTCCATGCGTCGGTAAACCGCGTCGGTGATGCTGGCAACGAAGTCGACCCGCTTGATGCGCAAGTCCACGATCTCGATACCGAAGTTCTTGGCATCATTCTCGACGCGGCGGATCACACCCTGCGTCACAGCGTCGCGCCGGCTTGAAAGCATCTGGCGCACCGTGACCTTGGTGACTTCTTCGTTGAGCGCGGCCTGCACGATCGGCGCCAAACGTGCTTCGGCATTGCGCACGTCAGCACCATTGGTGCGGATGAACTGGCGCGGATCGGTGATGCGCCACTTGATGAGCCAATCGATTACCAGGGTGGTCTTTTCTGCGGTGAACACCGGCCTCGTCTCAGGGCTGTCGAGGCTTTGAATGCGCCGGTCGAGGAACACGACGTTCTGGAACGGCGGCGGCAGTTTGAATTTGAGGCCGGGCTGGGTGATGACCTCCTTGATCTCGCCCAGCGCATAAAGCACCGCGAATTGCCGTTGATCAACCAGAAACAAGGTCGACGAGGCCACCATCAAAGCGAGCAGCACGCCCGCCACCATCATGCCGATGCGATTCATATGATTGTTCTCCTCGCCTCAGCGGCCTTCTCGCTCGCGGCTGCGCGAGTTGTCACGCGAGCGCACGTCGCTTTGCGGCGTGTTCATCGTTTCGGTGGCCGGCGGCGACATTGCCGTGGGAGCGCCGCCCGGCACGCCGGCAGCCTGCATGAGTTTGTCGAGCGGCAAGTAAAGGAGGTTCGAGCCGGTGCGCGACTCGACCAGGATCTTGCTGACGTTCGAGTACACCTCGCGCATCGTGTCCGTGTAGAGCCGGTCCCGCGTGACGACCGGCGCCTTCTGGTATTCCGTGAGCACTTGGCGAAAGCGCGAGGCATCGCCGTCGGCCTGCGCGGCAACGCGGGCTGAATAGCCTTCGGCTTCCTCTCTCAAGCGCGCAGCAGTCCCCTGCGCCCTCGGAATCACGTCGTTGGCGTAAGCCTGGCCTTCGTTCCTGAAGCGCTCACGGTCGGCGCTGGCCTTGACAGCATCGTCGAAAGCCGCCTGCACCTGCTCCGGCGGTGAGACCGACTGCACGTTCACGTTGGAAACCAGGATGCCGGTGTTGAGCCGGTCGAGCTGGTTCTGTATGGAAGTGACAAGGTCGTTGGCCAGCACCTCGCGCTGCTCGTAAAGCACCGAGTCCATGTTGCTGTTGCCGACGATCTCGCGCACCGCCGACTCCGCGGCAAGCACGACCGCCTCATCGGGATTCTGGTTCTCGAACAGGTACTGCTGCGCATCCTTGAGCCGGTACTGCACTGTGAACCGGATGTCGACGATGTTCTCGTCCTGCGTCAGCATCGAGGAGTCACGCAGGCCGGTTGCCTGGACCGTGGCGTTGCGGCCGATCTCGACCGAGCGCAACTGCGTCACGTTGACCACTTCGTGCGACTGGAACGGATAAGGCATGCGCCATTGAAAGCCGGCCTCCACCGTGTGGCTGTAACGGCCGAAGGACAGCACCACGCCCTGCTGGCCTTCCTGCACGATGAAAAAGCCGCTGCCGAGCCAGATGAGCAGCACCACGCCGGCGATGAGGCCGGCCCCGATACCTGCGCTCTTCATGTCGGGAGGGCCGCGGTCGCCACCGCTGCTGCCACCGCTGCCGTTTTGCAGCCCGCCGTCGCCCTTGCCACCGAACATGCCGCTGAGCCGACGGTTGAAGTCGCGCCACAGCTCATCGAGATCTGGCGGGCCGTCGTTGCGGCCGCCCCCTGCCAGAAGCACCTCCGGTCTGGCGCGCCAGAAGACGCGGCGTGCGAGACCGTGCAACAGCCCGGTCAGGGCCGCAGCGCAGCCGGCCACTGCGGCAAGAATGCGCACCGGGCGCTTTGCGTTTGCGTCTTGGTAAGTGTTCATGCGTGTCGTTGCAGCCTGCCGGATGCAGGATCGATGCTGACGGAATCGTCGTTGGGGGAATCGTCGCTCGCCCCGGGCGTCGCCGTATTGGCACTGGCGGGCAGAGCGGCGCCGCTGGCACCTTGCACGGCTTGCGTCAAGAGCGAGCGCAATTCGGCCAGGCCGGTGCCGTGCTGCGCGCTGACGAAAACCCGTGGTATGCGACGGGTGCCGCCGAACTCCAGCGCATCGCTGAGCACCCGCGGCGTTTGCGCATTGCCCAGCTGATCGAGCTTGTTGTAGACCAGTATCTGCGGAATGTCGGCTGCTCCGATTTCGGCGAGGACCCGCTCGACCTCCAGCCGTTGTTCTTCGAGCAGCGGGCTGGAAGCATCGACAACGTGCAGCAGCAGATCGGCCTCGGTCGCCTCCGACAAGGTGGCCTGGAAGGACTCGATCAGCGTATGCGGCAGGTCGCGAATGAAGCCCACCGTGTCGGACAGGCTGACCGAACGACCGGCCTCCTCGAGATAGAGCTGACGCGTCGTTGTGTCGAGTGTGGCGAACAACTGGTCGGCCGCGTACGCGCGAGCCTTCACCAACGCGTTGAAAAGCGTGGACTTGCCGGCATTGGTGTAGCCGACCAACGAGATGCGGAAAGTGCCAGCGCGCTCGCGAGACCGGCGCTGCGTGCCGCGCTGACGCTTGAGCTTGACCAGCTTGGACTTTAGCGCCTTGATGCGCTCGCCGATCATGCGGCGATCGAGTTCGATCTGGCGTTCGCCCGGGCCGCCCCGCAAGCCGACACCGCCCTTTTGGCGTTCAAGGTGGGTCCAGCGCCGCACCAGCCGATTGCTCAGGTACTGCAGCTGCGCCAATTCGACCTGAAGCTTGCCCTCATGGCTCTGGGCGCGCGCGGCGAAGATTTCGAGAATGAGTCCCGTCCGATCGAGGACCTCGACGCCGAGATGACGCTCAAGGTTGCGCTGTTGTGTTGGTGACAGGCTTTGGTCGAAGATGACGCAATGGCCGCCGCTTTCTGCCACCAGCGATTTGATCTCGTCGGCCTTGCCCGAACCGACGAACAGCGCCGCATCCGGCGCCTTGCGTCTTGCGATCAAGCGTGCGACAGGAGTATCACCGGCCGATTCAGCGAGCAGCGCCAGTTCATCGAGCGTGTCGTCGAAGGAAGTGCCAGTGCCAAGGTCGACGCCCACCAGCACGGCACGCGCCTCGCTGGATGCCGCGGACGACACAAACGTGTTCAAGCGCGACTCGTCCATGCCCAGCGCAGCACGGCAGCGCCGGAGCGGCAAAGCAGAAAGCCGGAGGAAAAACGGTTCAAGCGCTTCAGCTCGCCGACTCTGGCGCCTCGGCGGCGTGGAAATTCACCGCACGGCCCGGGACAACCGTCGAGATCGCGTGCTTGTAGACCATCTGCGTCACGGTGTTACGCAACAGCACCACGTACTGGTCGAACGATTCGATGTGACCTTGCAACTTGATGCCGTTGACGAGGTAGATCGAAACCGGAACATGCTCCTTGCGCAGCAGGTTCAGGAACGGGTCTTGTAGAAGCTGCCCTTTGTTGCTCACGATATGCTCCGTGTTGAAAAGCTATGGGTGTTTGTACGTTATCACAGGCCCTGCGCCACTCAGCCCGCTGCAATTACGAGTCCTTCTCTGCAAAGGGGTTCCGCGAAGATTTCATTTCAATTCGCAGCGGCGTGCCGGTCAGTTTGAAATGGGCGCGGAAACGGCCTTCTAGAAATCGCCTGTAGGCGTCGGTAATGTGCTCGAGCGAATTGCCGTGGATCACGATCAGCGGCGGGTTGCGCCCTCCTTGGTGCGCATAGCGCAGTTTCGGCCGGAACGCACCCGCACGCTTGGGCTGCTGAAACGCGACCGAGTCGGCGAGCAGCCGCGTGAGCACCGGCGTTGGCAACGTCTTGGTGGCCGACGCCCACGCGTCGGCAATCGACTTCCATACCGGCCCCAGACCCTGACGCTTGATGGCGGAGAGGTGGAGCACCGGCGCGAATTTCAAGAACGCCAGGCGCTGCTCGATGGAGCGCTGCAGCATCTCGCGCTGATAAGCGTCGACTGCGTCCCATTTGTTCACCGCCAGCACCACCGCACGACCAGAATCAAGGATGTAGCCGGCGATGTGGGCGTCCTGGTCAGTCACGCCCTGAGTAGCATCGAGCAGCAGCAGCACCACGTTGGCGTCGGCGATGGCCTGCAAGGTCTTGACCACCGAGAACTTCTCGATTGACTCGAACACCTTGCCCTTGCGGCGCAGGCCGGCCGTGTCGATCAGCTCGAACTTCTGCCCACCGCGTTCGAAGGGCACGCTGATCGCATCGCGCGTGGTGCCCGGCAGATCGAAGGCGACCAGCCGCTCCTCGCCGAGCCAGGTGTTGATGAGGGTCGACTTGCCGACGTTCGGGCGCCCGGCCACGGCCAGGCGGATCGGCCGGTCGGGATCGTCGAGCGCCGCATCGGCGTCTGCCTCTTCGAAGACGAAGTCCTCGAGCGCGGCTTCGATCAGACTGCGCACCCCCTGCCCGTGGGCCGCCGACACCGGATGCGGCGCGCCCATGCCTAGCTCGAAGAACTCTCCGAGCTGAGGCGCCTCCGTCATGCCTTCGGCCTTGTTGGCGGCGATCAGCACTTTCTTGCCGACAGTGCGCAGGTAGCGCGCGATGTCGTGGTCCTGCCCGGAGACGCCCGCTCGCACATCGACGACGAAGACCACGGCGTCGGCCTCAGCGACGGCCTGGCGCGTCTGCTTGGCCATCTCCTTGTAGATGCCGCTCTCGGCGGTGGGCTCGAAGCCGCCGGTATCGACGACGATGTACTCGTGCTCGCCGAGTCGGCCGTCGCCGTAATGGCGGTCGCGCGTGAGCCCGGCGAAATCGGCGACGATCGCGTCGCGGCTCTTCGTCATGCGGTTGAACAGCGTCGATTTGCCGACGTTGGGGCGCCCGACCAGCGCCAGCACGGGTTTCATCGCGCTATACCGCGATCACCGCCGAAGCAGGCAGGCTCGCTTCGGTGGGAGGACGGTGCCAAGCGCCAAGGAGTCGCCATCACTCGGCGCGAAACGCGAACACGCCGCCGTCCCGCGTCACCGCCACGATGTTCGGGCCCGCCTTCACCGGCGCGCCGACGATCGCCTCGCCGTCGGTGGGAAGGCGCAGCAGCGGCTTGCCGTTCTCGCGGTCGAGGAAGTGCAACTGCCCCTGGTAGTCCCCGAACACCAGGGTACGGCCTTGCACCAGCGGTGAAGACAGCGAGCGAAAGCGCAGATCGTCCGACGTCCAGGCGACGTCGCCGCCCTCGCGTTTCCAGGCGGTGATGCGGTCGCTGGCGTCGGCCGCGAAGACGAACTGCTCATCGGCCGCCACGCCGTTGGCACCGCCGACGTTCTTGGTCCAGCTCAGCACGCCGCGAGCGGCATCGACGCAACCGACCGCCGATTGGAAACCGCGCGCGCAAACAGCGTCGCCAACCCGCGCCGCAGGGCTCACCAGATCGGCGAGACGCTCGACTTCGTTCGTGCCGCGCGGCGACGCAATGGCCGCTTCCCAGCGTTGGGCGCCGGTCAGTGGATCGAGGCCGACCAGTCGAGCCCCCTGGCCCACCACCAGAGTGTTCTGCCAGGGCAGCAGCACGCCCGCCTGCAGCAAAGTCAGCGGATCGCCGCTGCGTGGGAGAGCCCAGAGCTTGCGCCCGTCGAGGACATCGAACGCCCGCACGCTGCGATCGACACCGAGCACGAAAACACGCTCGCCGGCGACGAGGGGCGCCGTCAGCACGCGCGTATCCAGCCGCGCACGCCACAGCAGCTTGCCCGCGTCGAACACCACCACTTCGTTGCCGCGGGTCACGACGCTGGCATAGCGGCCGTTGCTTCCAACTCCCGCAGTCAGCGCCTCGCCCGCATTGCCGCGCCACAGTTCGCGGCCGGTGTCGGTCGCCAGGGCGATGACATCGCCACTCGAACTGGCAAGGGTGACCGAAGTCGCGTCGGCCGCGACCGCAAGCGCAAACTCGACATCGCCGAGCTGCGCTTGCCAGACTTGAGCGCCCTGGATCTGCGGCACAAAAGACTGCAGTGGCGTGGGCTCGGGCCGGTCCGGCCCGCTCGAACAGGCGGCCAGCGTGGCGAGCAGCAGCGCCAACGCCGGGCCACGCAAGCCGAAAGTCATTGCGATGCTCCACCCGGCACCGGTGCCGGTATCAGCACCGGCACGCCGGCATTCGGTGGCGCGCCAAGGGCCGTGAGCTTCGCCTCGACCAGCCGGCGGTAGTCGATCGTCGGCGGCAGCACCTCCCAGGCCGTGCGGTAGGCCGCCTTGGCCTCCTCGGCCTTGCCCTGAGCATTCAGGATGTCGCCGCGGCGGTCGGCGACCAAGCCGGCGAAGGCGTGCGGCGCATCGGCCGGCAGCTGCTTCAGGGCCTCGTCGTACTTTTTCTCGTCGAGCAGGAGGCCGGCCAGACGCAGGTTGGCGATGACCCGGTATTCACCCTGGTTCGCGTTCTCGGCGACCCATTGCAGGTTGGCGCGCGCAGCGTCGAGCTGGCCCTTTCCGAACAGCAGCTTCGCGGCCGCCAGCCCGGCCTGTTCGGCGTAGGTGGTCGAGCCGTAACGCTCCCGGAGATCGGTGAAGACGCGCGTGGTGCGCTCGGCGTCGCCGGCCTGAACCGCCTTGTCGAGCTGCTCGTAAAGCACCGCGGCTTTCTGCGCGCGATCGCGCTGCAACCACTGCCAGCCGTTGAAGGCGGCGAAACCACCGAGCGCCAGGATCAGCAACCAGGTGATCAGGTTGCCGTAGGCCTTCCAGAAATCCTTGAGCTGATCGAGCTGTTCTTGTTCGCCGATGTCGAGACGGGTGGCCATGCGTGTGTTTCGAATGTGAGCGCGCCGGCTTAGCCGGCCAAGAGCGGATTATGAACGGAGGGCTTCGCCAGCGAGACCGGCGCTGGGCAGCAGTTCGCCCGCCCAGGCGGGGACATCGGCAAGCGAGCGCAGCACCTGCGCGGCGGCCGGCGCATCGCCGGGCGCGGCCCGCAGCGGCTTGACCGCGACCATGCCCTGGCCCAGTTCGTCGGAGCCGAAGACGAGCGCATGCCGGGCACCGCTCGCATCCGCCTTCTTGAACTGCGCCTTCATGCTGGCTGCACCATCACGGCCGGCCGGATACAGCACGACCGCGACACCGGCTGCGCGCAAGGCATCGACTGTGACCATGGCTTGCGGCAAGGCGTCCGCACTCGGGACGATCGCGTACGCGTCGGGCGCGGTCGAGGGGGCCTGTACACCGCAGGCTTCGAGCAGCAGCAGCAGCCGTTCCATGCCAAGCCCCCAGCCGACGCCGGGAGCGGGCTTGCCGCCGAGTTGTTCGATCAGCGTGTCGTAGCGCCCGCCGCCACAAACGGTGCCCTGTGCGCCGAGCTTGTCGGTGACCCACTCGAACACGGTCAGGTTGTAGTAGTCCATACCGCGCACCAAGCGCGGATTGATCCGGTATTCGAGCCCGGTTGCGTCGAGCACTGCGCGCACGGCGGTCAAATGGGCCAGCGACTGCGTTCCGAGAAAGTCGATCAGTTTGGGCGCGCTTTCCAGTACCGGCTGCATCGACGGCTGCTTGCTGTCGAGGATGCGCAGCGGGTTGCTGTGCAGCCGGCGCCGCGCGTCTTCGTCCAGCACGTCCGTGTGCGCTTCGAAATGCTCGATCAGCGCAGCACGGTGCGCCTTGCGTTCCTCCGCCTGGCCCAGGCTGTTGAGCTCGAGCCGCAGGTCGCGGCCTTCCACCAGGCCGAGCGTGCGCCAGAGAGCGCGGCACATGAGGATGATCTCGGCATCGACGTCGGGCCCCGGAAAACCCAGCGCTTCCACGCCGACCTGGTGGAACTGCCGGTAGCGGCCCTTCTGTGGCCGCTC